>CAYLJC010000206.1:0-5674 GCA_964383345.1 uncultured Akkermansia sp.
GCACCCGAAGCGAGGGAGCACGGGGAGGGCACCCATGGCCCGTCCGTCGGGAGTGAGGTTTTCGTTTTCATCAAGGGCACCGAGATGAACGAGTCGGCGGATCGCCTCGTCGAGGGCGCGGGAATCGGGCCGCTCGAACCAGTGGAATTCCCTCACGTTGCGCACCCCGCTGGAGCTGAGAATGAGAACGGCCTCGGTCAGATCCATGCGCTGGATCTCGGCGGGCGTGGCGACGGCCCGCTCTTCGTGATCGCGTTCACTCCAGAGCCGGATGGCGGTGCCGGGTCCGGTGCGTCCGGCGCGTCCGGCCCGCTGGTCGGCGGAGGCCCGCGAGATTTTTTCGATGTGCAGGGTGGTGATGCCGCGGCGGTGGTCGAAGGAGGAACGCCGCTCCAGTCCCGCGTCCACGACAAGCCTCACTCCGTCTATGGTGATCGAAGTTTCGGCGACGTTGGTGGCGACGACGATCTTCGGACGACTGCCGGGTGAGACGGCGGCATCCTGCTTGTCAGGCGAAAGTTCGCCGTAGAGTTCGTGCAGTTCAAATCCACCGCTCCACGAGGCATGACGCAGGGCGGAGATGGTTTTCTGGATTTCATACCGTCCCGGCATAAAAACGAGGATATGCCCCTCCACGCCATGATCTTTGAGGTGATCGCGGATGACGCGCGCCGCTTGATCCCAGAGTTCCCCGCGATGGCGTTCGCGCGGTGGTTCATAGCGGATCGCGACGGGGAAGGTGCGTCCTTCGGAGAGGAGATGACGACACCCTTCTCCGAGATATTCTTTCAATGCGAGGGTTTCAAGGGTGGCGGACATGACCACGATTTTCAGGTCGGGGCGTTTTTCCCGCTGCACTTCGAGGCAGCGGGCCAGACTGATGTCGCCGAAAAAATGGCGTTCGTGGAATTCGTCGAGGACCACGGCCGCGACATCGGCGAGGTCGGGTTGCTCGATGAGTTTGCGGATCAGAATGCCCTCGGTGACAAAACGGATCCGGGTGCGGGCGGAGATTTCATTTTCAAAGCGAACCTGATAGCCGACCTCGTCGCCGAGGCGTCCGCCGCGTTCCCCGGCGACGCGGCGGGCGAGCATCCGCGCGGCGAGGCGGCGGGGTTGCAGCACGTAGATCTCGCGGTCGCCGCAGAGACCGCTGTCGGCGAGGAACTGCGGGATCTGGGTGGATTTGCCCGATCCGGTCGGGGCTTCCACGATGAGGCGGGCATGCTCTTCCCGAAGCGCATCGAGAAACCCGGCTTCGAGTGCAAAAATGGGAAGAGAGCGGTCTCGGGACATGGCATGGGGTGGAAAAGCCGGACTATTCCGGTTTTCCCCGAAAGGCGCAAGCCCGCGTTTCTCTCGCGGTCCGCGTTTCTCATTCCCCTGCCAACGCGGGAGCCTGGTTGTCCGCTCAGACCTCTCCGGCGATGGATTTGCCGGTGGAGAGGAGGTCGTTGCAGGCCTCCGCGACACGGGCGGCCATGCCGGTTTCCGCCGCCTTGAGGTAGGCGCGGGGATCGTAGGCCTTTTTGCTGCCGATCTCCCCGTCGACCTTGAGAACGCCGTCGTAGTTGCGGAAAATGTGATCCACGATGGGGCGGGTGAAGGCGTATTGGGTGTCTGTGTCGACGTTCATTTTCACCACACCGTAGTCGAGGGTCTCGCGGATCTCTTCGAGGGTCGAACCGGAACCGCCGTGGAAAACGAGATCAAACTCGGCCTCCGCGCCGAATTTTGCGGTGACCGCGTCCTGGCCTTGTTTGAGGATGCCGGGGCGGAGCTTCACCGCGCCGGGTTTGTAGTGGCCATGGACGTTGCCGAAGGTCGCGGCGAAGGTGAAGCGACCGAGGGGGTGGAGTGCCTCGTAGACCGCGAGCATGTCCTCGGGGGTGGTGTAAAGGTCGGCGTCGGGAGTGTCTTCGCTGCCGGCGGCTCCGTCCTCCTCGCCACCGACAACCCCGGCCTCGACTTCGAGGATGATTTCGTTTTCGGCGCACAGTTGGAGATACTCCCGCGAGATCGCCATGTTCTCCTCGAGGGGGAGTTCGGAGGCGTCCAGCATGTGGTTTTGGAAGAGGTTGTTCTCCCCGCGGGCGCGGCGGCGGGCGGTCTCCTCGATGAGAGGTTTGAGGAATTCGGCGGCGACCTGGGGACGGCAGTGGTCGGTGTTGAGGGCCACGAGGACGTCGTACTGCGCGGCGAGACGATGGGTCAGTTCGGCAAGGGCGATGACGCCGAGGACGGTGTTCTTGTGATTGAGACCGGAAGCGAACTGCCCGGCACCGGTGGAAAACTGGATGATCCCGTCCGACTTCGAGTCGGCGAAAGCCTTCAGCGCGGCGTTGATGGTGACGAGATTGCTGCAATTGATCGCGGGATACGCGTAGCCGCCTTTCTGGGCGGCGTCCAACATGGCGGCGAATTGGGTGGGGGTGGCTACTGGCATAGTAGCGGCTCTTTACGGCCAGAGAGAGTGTTTTTCAAGCGTTGATTCTGTTGCCAAACGGGATGTTTTCTCCCGCAGGGTCTCCGCCTCCCCCTTTTCCGCCCATTATCTTCTTCAAAATCGAAATCGAAATCGAAATCGAAATCGAAATCGGGATCGGTATCGATCTTGCGGCGCAGCACGGAGGCGTGTTGTCGCATCATTTTTTGGTTTGTCAAAATCGGGCACAACTCCTACTCTTCCGATGTTCCTGGCGATGTCTGAGTCGATCTTTACGAGAGAAGGGTATATACGGCCGGCGGTGCTCATCGCGGCCTATCGCGGGGGCATGTTTCCCATGGCGATGGACAATCGCGGAGAGATCGGCTGGTTTTCTCCCGATCCGCGCGGGGTGATTCCGCTGGATCGCTTCCATATTCCGCACGGCCTCAGGCGGACCCTGAAAAAAAAATCGTTCGAGATCCGGATCGACACGGCGTTTTCCGAAGTGATGGAGGGCTGCGCGGATCGCAGGACGACCTGGATCAGTCGCGAGATCGTGACGAGCTACGAAAAACTGTTCGAGCTCGGCTACGCCCATTCGGTGGAAGCCTGGCGCGACGGGAAATTGGTCGGGGGGCTCTACGGCGTCTCCATCGGCGGGGCCTTTTTCGGCGAATCCATGTTCAGCAGGGTGACCGATGCGTCCAAGGTGGCTCTCGTCGGGTTGATCGAACGCCTTTGCGAGCGGAATTTTCAGCTCCTCGACACCCAGTGGACGACGGAGCATCTCAATCAGTTCGGCTGCTGCGAGATTCCCCGCTACGAGTATCTGTGCCAGCTCAACCGCGCCCTCCTCGTGACGACGCGGTTTTAGATGATTTGCTCTGTTGCGTCGGCGGCAGAGCCGCTACAAGGGGGATCGCTACGCACCGCGTCTCACCCTCCGGCGACCATGCGGATGACTTCCACGACATCGTCCTCGCGGACCGCCTGCTCCTCGAATTCCCGGCTGAGGACGGCCTCGCCGTTGAGTTCGACGAGGACGGGGGCTCCTCCCAGGTCGAGAGTGGCGATGAGTTCGCTGACAGAATGCACGGTGTCCGGTACTTCGCGGGTTTGGCCGTTGAGGATCAGGTTCATGCGGTGAGGGGGGCGAGGATGGAGGGGTCCCAGTCTTTCCAGACGGGATCGAGGGCGAGGGAGCGGAGGTAGGCGGCGACGGCCGCGGGGGAGCGTTCGTCGGCGATGTCGAATTGCCCGGTGGCGGTCGTCTCGCCCGGTCGGGTCAAGCTTGTCGCCGCGCACGGCGTCGCGTCGGCGGAACCGAGTTCGACGCGGCGGCCCTTGACGGTGAGGTGGACGTCGTCGGCACCTTCTCCGGTGTAGCCGCCCGGTTCGGTGTGGCTCCCGGCGCTGACGGAGGTGACGCAGAGGGGAAAAAGGGCGTTGCGGAGCGCTTCGGATTCACGGGTGCTCAGGACGATGCCGACTTGGGGGAACGTGACGCGGAAGGCGCAGAGCGTCTGGACGAACTCCGCGTCGCTGAGGAGATGGGCCGGGGCGAATCCCCCCGCCGCCGGTCTCAGTCGCGGCAGACTGATCGTGAAGGACGCCTTCCAGCAGGTGCGGTAGAGATATTCGAGGTGGGCGGCGAGCCGCAGGGCGTCGTGACGCCAGTCGGCCAGGCCCATCAGGGCGCCGATCCCAAGGCGGCGGAACCCCGCCTCGTAGCCGCGCTCGGGACACTCCAGTCTCCAGTCGAAATGTTTTTTCGGCCCGGCGGTGTGGTAGCGCGCGTAGGCTTCGCGGTGGTAGGTCTCCTGATACACGACGAGGCCCTCGCAACCGGCCCGGACAAGCGGAACGTACTCGGGCGTTTCCATCGGTCCGACCTCGATCGCGAGGGTGGGGACAAAATCCCGCAGGGCGGCGAGGCATTCCTCCAGATAGCCCTCCGAGACAAAACGCGGATGCTCTCCGGCGACGAGGAGGATGTCACGAAAGCCGAGGCCAGCGAGGTGGCGGGCTTCCCGGACGACCTGCTCCACCGTCAGGGTGGTTCGGAGAATGGGGTTGTCGCGTGAAAAACCGCAGTAGGAGCAGTTGTTGACACATTCGTTGGAAAGATAAATGGGGGCGAAGAGCCGCATGGTGCGTCCGAAATGCCGCCGTGTCACGGTCACCGCCTCCGCCGCGAGGGCCTCCAGCCCGGAGGGTGCGACCGGAGCGATGAGGCTCTGAAAGCGGGCCAGGAGAGGGGAGAGGGGGGCTCCGGCATCAAGGGCGTTGAGTTGGGCGACGAACGACATTCCGTGCCAAGATAGCCGTGGCGGCGGACTCGGCAACGCCTCTTCTGAGGGAAAAGCGCGAAGACGTTTACAGGGAGGGGAAAAGAACCTAAAAAAAGCGTTGCCAAACTTCTTAAGCACCGGTAATAAACCGAACAATCCAATCTATTCCCCCTTTTCAAATGGCTGACGCATCAATCGAAGAAAAAGTAAAGAACATCATCGTTGAACAACTGGGTGTGAGCGAAGAGCAGGTAAAGCCCGAAGCCAAGTTCATCGAGGATCTCGGGGCCGACTCCCTCGACACCGTCGAGCTCGTGATGGCTTTTGAAGAGGAGTTCGACATCACGGTCCCGGATGACGAGGCGGAAAAGCTCACCAGTGTCGGCGATGTGATCACCTACATCGAGGCGCAGTCGAAATAACCGATCCCGTCCGGGAATTTTTTTCATGGAATGCGTCTCCTGCGAAGGGACGCATTTTTTGTGTCCTCTTTTGACAGGGAGGGACTGACAGGGAGGGACAGGCTATTTGCGGGATTTGGGAGGGACGGGTTGACTATTTTCCGACCGGGCTTGGGGCAGGATTTGGGAGGGACAGGCTATTTGCGGGATTTGGAAGAGGATTTGGGAGGGACAGGCTATTTGCGGGATTTGGAAGGGACAGGTTGACTATTTTCCGACCGGGCTTGGGGCAGGGCTTGCCGGGCGCTAAAAAAGCGCCCCTCCTTGGGGGCCAAGGTGGCTACGGGCACCAGCTTCAAACGGAGAAATTGCCTGTCCCTCGCATTTCAGACAGGATCACAGGATGGACAGGATCAGAAAAACCGGAAAAACCCATCCTGTAAAATCCTGTCATCCTGTCCCAAACCCCTCTTTCCAAGCCCTCTTGTCCGTGTTGCGCCCTTTCGCGATAAGGATTGGATTTCCCCGTCGAATCAGGTAGCGTTACCGTTCTA
>CAYLJC010000207.1:0-5663 GCA_964383345.1 uncultured Akkermansia sp.
CGGGGAAGTGACCGTGAAATACACCAAGCGGGAGAGCAAACCCTTCGCTATCCTCGTCTTCGAAGACTTCACCGGAATCACCGAGGTCAAGGTCTGGAACGAGACCTATCAAAAGGTCAATCCGCTCCTCGTCAAAGGCAACGTCATCGAGATCAAAGCCAAGATCGAGCAGGACAGCCGCTCGGAAATGAATCGCCTCACCGCCGAGGAGATCAAGGCGATTCGATGTGATCCCGACGCCGCGCTTCGTTCCGTCCCCCCCTCGCGGAAGGTTTCCCCGACGGGGGCAACAGGGTTGGGGCGGACACCTGACCCTGTCCGCTCCGCGAACGGAAACAGCAACGGCCATCACGGGGCTCCGGTGTGCGTGCGCCTCGACGCGGTGCGCGACACCGTCGCCGCCCTCGCCACCCTGCACACCGCCGCGCGGGATTTTCCCGGCGACCGCCCCCTGCATCTCCAGGTGCGCCGCGCCAACGGCCGGTGGATCACCCTCGAAGCCGGACCGCGCTACTGTGTTTCGGATGCATTTCTCGAAGCCGAAGGGATCGAGGTCTGGCTGGTGGAGGAGGATTAAAGAGAGTCCATCTAAAACGTCCACAAATACTTGATGCACGTGTTTTGGATGAGATCATCGTCAGAAGAAAATTTTACGACCGTTCGCGGTTGACAGCTGTCAAAAAAACTGTTCATCTAAACGCATGTCACAACGCGGAAAGACGTGTATTCTCACCTTGGCGGACTCACTCGGTTGGGAGGCATCCGTTGCCAAAACCGGTGTCGAGCGAAGCGAAGCCGGGCAGTTTTTCACCTCACGGGAGATCGCGGGGTTTCTTGCCGGGTGGTTCTCTCCCCGGGGATTGAACCGGCCGATCCTCCGCATTCTGGATCCCGGAGCGGGCGGAGGGATACTGACTGCGGCGTTGGCCCGGAGGATCGCCTCTCTACGCGCAGGGGGGAAACTGCCATTGCTCCGGGAAGTGAATTTCGAGGCCTGGGAGTTGGATCAAACATTTCTTGCGGTTTTGGAACAAAATCTGTCTGCCTGTGCCGAAACCTTGGAAAACGAGGGGATCGAAGTCGTGGTAAATATCCGCCACGGGGATTTTATCGAAAGTTCCGTCGAGGTTCTGGACATCGGGTTGTTTACGAAGGATGAAACTCCTCCCGGATTCACTCATGCGATCCTCAACCCGCCGTATCGGAAAATATCATCAGCATCCCGCGAAAGACGCCTCCTTGCTTCCATTGGAATTGAGGTTCCAAATTTTTACGCAGCCTTCATCGCTCTCTCTCTGCGCCAGATGTCTGATGGTGCGGAAATGGCGGCGATCACTCCCCGAAGTTTCTGCAATGGCCCCTATTTCCGGAACTTCCGCCGCGATTTGCTCGCCCATGCGACCTTTCGATATATCCATATTTTCGAGTCCCGTTCCGAGGCCTTCGGAAGAGACCAGGTTCTTCAGGAAAATATCCTCTTCCAGTTGGTTCGTAGAGAGGCCCCAAACCGCGACGTCAACCTTTCGACCGGCCCGCTTGAAAATTCCCGAGTGACGAGGATTCGATACGAGCAACTTGTTTCACCACTGGATCCTGACGGTATCATCCATATTGCGACTGAATCGGATGCCGCTGAAATAAGGTCTTTTTTCGACTCCCTCCCATGCACCCTGACGGATCTGGATTTGGAAGTGTCGACCGGCCCCGTCGTTGACTTTCGATTGCGGGAATCTCTTTCCGACGAGCTTGGCCCGGGTTCCGTGCCACTGATTTACCCGCATTGCGTGAAGACGGACCGGGTGATGCCGCCTCCCCGTCGATCTTCTGAATTCCGCGATACCCGGCATTCCAAAAAGGCGGTCGCCATCCACGATAACGACGCGACGCGACGCTGGCTGTTGCCGGTTGATCGCTTTGTGCTTATCAAACGGTTCTCTTCGAAGGAGGAAAAGCGACGCCTCGTCTCAGGAGTTCTGAATCCGGCGGATTTTCCCCCCGGCCTCATTGGAATCGAAAATCACATCAACTTTTTTCATCGTAAACGGTCCGGCCTTGCTGAATCAATCGCGAAAGGCCTCAGTCGTTTCCTGAACTCGACGGTGGCTGACAGGTACTTCCGGCAATTCAACGGACATACCCAGGTGAATGCGTCGGACCTTCGATCTTTCCGATATCCTGATCGGAAAACGCTTGAAATCCTCGGGAACACAATCATCGATGACACCTGCCAGCGGGCAATCGACGCCGCAATGGTGGAATTTTTTGGGGTACCCTCTTTCGCCGATTCATGAAGCCATCTGCTGCCAGACGAGTGAAAGAAGCCCGCGACTTTTTGTTTTCGATCCAAATTCCCCCGGAACAGCAAAACGAACGTTCCGCGCTGACCTTGCTGGCCCTGGGGAATATCACCTCTCGATCACGTTGGATGAATAGTGAGGCACCTCTTCGCAGAGTTACCGAGATCATCGATTGGATTCGAACTTTCTATGGCGTTCCATATGCTCCGAACACCCGGGAAACGATCCGTCGTCAGACGATCCACCAATTCATCCAACACGGACTGCTTCTTGAGAATCCGGACAAGGCAGATCGGCCGATAAACAGTCCCAAGTGGTGTTATCAACTCACACCGGGAGCGCTGCGGTTGATGCAATGCTTTGGGACAAGGAGCTTCCAGGGAGAACTCGATAGATTCCTGACAAATGCATCGGCATCGACGGCAAGTTTGTATCCGCGTCATCGGGAGCTACCAAAAGAGACTGTTCGCCTGCCGAACGGCAATGTGATCGAGCTTTCCGCAGGAGGGCAAAACACCTTGATCCGCTCCATTGTCGAGGAGTTCGCCCCCCGATTCGTGAAGCAACCCCAAGTTCTCCTACTCGGAGATGCCGCGAACAAGGAAGCGGTGAGCGTTGGAGATAAATTGAGCGAATTGGGCGTCGTCCTTCAGGTTCGCGGGAAAGCTCCGGATGTGCTCATCCACGATCAGGAACGCGACTGGCTGATCATTGTCGAGGCCGTTACTTCCCATGGCCCGATCAATCAGAAAAGAAAAAACGAACTGACTTCGTTGTTCTTGTCCGCTCGTCCAGGAATGGTCTTTGTGACCGCGTTTCCTGATCGCAAAACGTTCAGTCGGTTCCATTCAGCGATTGCTTGGGAGACCGAAGTCTGGATCGCAGATGCCCCCGACCATCTCATCCATTTCAACGGAGAGCGCTTTTTGGGTCCCTATTCCAAGTGATCGCCACAGCTTGCTGAGGGTGGAATCCCCCTCGATCCTCACTTTTTCCCCACCGCCGCTTTGAAGCGCACCACCGCCTCGGCGATGGAGACGGCGATGCGCTGGCGGTGATCCGGGTCGTTGATGAGCTTGCCTTCGCTCGGACTGGTGACAAATCCGCCCTCGAAGAGGATGGCCGGCTTGTTGATCCCGCGGAGCACATTGAAGCGGGCCCGCTTGATGCCGCGGTCCACGGATTGCAGCTCGGAAATGACGTGGGCGTGGACGGCGGTGGCGAGGGCGATGTTTTCCGCGTCGCGGACGTTGCCGGTGAGGAGGGAATTCCACGGACTGCTCCCGTCGGTGGAGCTGGTGCCCTGCGGGGCGAGGGCGTAGGTCTCGATCCCGTTGGCGGTCCGGGCACCCGAGGAGTTGAAGTGCATGCTGATGAAAATCGCGTTTTTCTGGCGGTTGGCGATCTCGACGCGCTGGCCCAGGGTCAGGAAAATATCCTCGCGCCGAGTCAGCAGGGTTTTGAACCCGCGGGATTTGAGTTCCTTCTCGATGCGCAGGACCATGTCGAGGGCGTAGTCTTTTTCCCGTCCGTAGGGGCCTTTCGCCCCGGTGTCGTGCGCCCCGTGGCCGGCGTCGAGGACCACGGTGTCAAAGAGAATGGGCTTGCGGATGTAGCTCGGGCGCACCACCGGGTCGACCAGCTTGGCAAGATCGACGGTCGAGAGCATCGCCATGCCTCCGTTCTCGATCACGGGAAAGCTGAGGTTGAACTTGATGTTGTTCACGTAGATCGTCTCCGAGCCGATCTTCCAGGTCATGATCAGCATGGGATGCTTGAAAATCCTGTCCTTGTCCTGCTTGGCGAAACGTTCGAATTGGTAAAATTTCGCCACATTTTCATCCGAGACGTATTCCCGTCCCCCGAGGCGGTAGACATCCCAGTCTTTGGCGTGGACGGAAGAGAGGGGCGTGAACAGCAGGACGGACAAAGCCAAGACCGCGTGGAACGGGGAGATGCGGTGCTGTCTCGCGGGAAATCGCATACAGAAAAAGGGGGGCCGGGGGGTCTTTGCTGCGGGAATAGAACGGAAATATTAATCTCTTAGCACATTCTTCGCAATCCGCGAAATGGGAATTCAGTTTTACAAAAGGGGGCAAGGGACAAATAGTTCCGGCCCTCCCCTGTGAGGAAGAAATTATGGCGGAAGAAATTTCAAAAGGCTATCAGCCCGGCGAGGTGGAGACCCAGTGGTATGGCCGCTGGGTCGAGGCCGGGTGTTTTCGTGGTGAGGAAAAGGGGGACAAACCCGCCTATTCCATCGTGATTCCCCCGCCCAATGTCACGGGCATTCTCCACCTCGGTCACGTCCTCAACAACACGATCCAGGATATTCTCGCGCGTCGCGCCCGGATGGAGGGCAAGGAGGTGCTCTGGCTCCCCGGCACCGATCACGCCGGCATCGCCACGCAGTCGAAGGTCGAGCAAAAGCTCCGCAAGGAAGAGGGCAAAACCCGCCGCGATCTCGGGCGCGAGGCCTTCCTCGAAAAGGTCTGGGAGTGGAAGGAAGAGCACGGCGGCATCATCATCCAGCAGCTCAAGCGCCTCGGGTGCTCGTGCGACTGGGACCGCGAGCGCTTCACCATGGATGCGGCCTACAGCCGCTGGATCTCGAAGGTTTTTGTCGATCTTTTTGCCGAGGGACTCATCTACCGGGGCAAGCGCATGGTCAACTGGTGCCCGAAATCACTCACCGCGCTGAGCGACGAGGAGGTCATCATGAAACCCCAGAAATCGAAGCTCTACTACATGCGCTACCGTGTCGCGGGCGAGAAAGACCGCTGGGTCGAGATCGCCACGACCCGGCCCGAGACCCTCATGGGTGACACGGCGGTGGCGGTCCATCCGAAGGACAAACGCTACGCCGATCTCATCGGGAAAAAGGTCATTCGTCCCTTCCCCGAAGCGGAAATCCCCGTCGTTGCCGACGACCACATCGATCCCGAATTCGGCACCGGCGTGCTCAAGGTGACCCCCGCCCACGACAAGAACGACTTTGCCATCGGCCAGAAAAACAATCTCGAGATCATCGACGTTTTCCACCCCGACGGGACTCTCAATGCCTTCGCCGGGCCGGAATTCGAAGGCATGGACCGCTTCGAAGCCCGCGTCAAAGCGGCGGAAAAGCTGGAAGCGATGGGCCAGCTCGTCAAAGTCGAGGACTACGAGAACAGCGTCGGATTCAGTGAACGCGCCGATGTCCCGATAGAGCCGCGCATTTCCATGCAGTGGTTTTTGAAATACCCCTGCGTCGAAGAAGCCGCCGCCGCCGTGGCCAACGACGAGATCCATTTCCGCCCCGACCGCTGGAAAAAAACCTTCGCCCACTGGATGGACGGCATCCAGGACTGGTGCATCAGTCGGCAG
>CAYLJC010000208.1:0-395 GCA_964383345.1 uncultured Akkermansia sp.
ATGCCGAGGCGGGGTTCGCAAATGTCCGCACCGCCGAGCGCATCGTGCGCGCGGTCCGAGAGACGATGGGGGCGCCGGTCCCCAGCGGGACCGGGCGATGAATGGCGCGCCGGGGCCGCGGTTTTCCTCGCACCAGGCGCGCACGTGCCAGCGATAGCCGTCGCAACCGAAGGCGTGCGGCGCGATCCAGCGCCAGCCCGTTTCCCGGCGTCCGCTTATCGAGGCGTAGTGGACGCGCAAACGCAATTGGTGCAACACCGCGAAAAATACCGCCCGCTGCACCTGCGATGACGCCTCCCGCTGAGGCAGGGCGACCAGGGCCACCTGCGGATTTTCCCGCGCGGGAACGGGAAAACTCCCGGTCGGACCTTCGCCGGTTCCCTTCAGATACAGCG
>CAYLJC010000208.1:405-5649 GCA_964383345.1 uncultured Akkermansia sp.
GCATGAAGTCGGCACGGCATGTGCGGCTCGCCCCGGTAGTGTTTGGCCTTGAGATCGTAGCGGGCCGCGAGCGGATTGATCTCGAAATACCGCTGCAAATCGGCGCTGGCCTGTGCCAAAGAGATCCCGAAGGTCTCCCGCAGATCCTTGCGTTTCACCTGGCCACGCCACCAGAGGGAGCGCTCAATGAAGCGCAGCCGCTCCTGCGCCGCCCAGGCTTCGGGGTTGTTGGTGTTGGCCATGAAAGAAAGGGTAGGAATCTCAAATATCAGAGCATACGAATGATTTTCAAGTAAGCGGGAAAAAAATTCTAATGAGTCGTTTTTTTAGTTTGACATGATAAAGTGATCTGAATACATTTATTGCTCTTACAATCTGGTGAACCACTCTTCTCTTATTCGACATTTCGTCGCCTTTCTCCCGCCCAACCCCGCATCCCCATGATCACCGAACTCGCCTTTATTCTCGACCGCTCCGGCTCGATGGAATCCATGCGCCAGGCTGCCATCGACGGCTTTAATGAATTCCTCCGCGATCAGCAGATCGCTCCCGGCACCGTGAGGCTCACCCTCGTCCTTTTCGACCACGAGGTCCGGACCACCCACGACGCCCTGCCCGTTGCCGAGGTTCTCCCGCTCGATCACGATCATTTTGTCCCGCGCGGCAGCACCGCCCTGCTTGATGCCATCGGCGACACCATCGACCGGCTCGGAGCGCGTTTCGCCGCCGCTCCCGACGAGCAGAAACCCGGCCACGTCGCCGTCGCCATTCTCACCGACGGCAAGGAGAACTCCTCAACCCGTTTCACCTGGCATGACATCGCCAAACGCATCTCCCACCAGACCGAAAAATACGGATGGGATTTCAGGTCATGGGGTTAAAAATTTCCGCATCAGCAATGATGCGGTCTCGTTGAAGCTTCGCAACAGTCGCAGAAACACGCTTCATCGGCGAGATTTCCGCATCAGCAATGATGCGGTCTCGTTGAAGCTGTCTCACGCATGAAGTGGGTGAGAGGGGGCTTCACTCCATCCCCAGAATCGTTGCGAGCGAGGATTTGAAGGCCGCTGTTTTCACGGAAATGTCGGAGCGGGTTTGCAGGTCGGAGGGTAGTTTTTCGACCAGGGCGACGGCTTGCTCGAGATAAAAGGCGGCGAGGGAACGCGAGGTGGTGTTGGTCAGATCGAGGCTCTGGGCGGCGTAGCCGTAGGCTTCGGCCAGAGCCACCTTGGCTTCGGCGTCGTAGGGACGCAGGCGGGTGGCTTCTTCCCGGATTTTGATTTCTTCCCGGAAGAGGACGAGAGCGGCCTCGGGTTGTTTCTGCTCGAGCTGGATCTGTCCGAGCGCGCGCAGGGCACCGAGGTGGGCGAGGGAGGCCTCCTGGGCGAGGCTGGGGGATGCGCCCGCGCCGGAGAGCGATTTAGCGAGGCTCATGAGGTTCTGGTAGGCGGACGAAGCCCCCGCGATATTCCCCGAAGCGTATTCGATTTCTCCGAGCTGGAGGAGCACTTTCACCGCTTCGAGGGTGTAACCGGGGATGTCGGCGGGGGCGCCCTCCCGGCGGTGCCGGTGGAGGATGTCGAGGATTTCGGAGAGGGCGGCGATGGCCGGTTTGGGATCGCGGGCGAGCGAGTGAACCCGGCCGAGGGCCTTGTAGTTGGCGGCGAGTTCCTTGATTTGGGCGAGGGAAAAGAGCCCGTTCGATCCGCTTGTCTGGGCGCGCCATTCGAGGGCGGCGGAGTAGGCTTTGGCGGCGTTGGAGTGGTCGCCCTTGAGTTCGTGGATCTTGCCGATTTCCATGAGGTCGCGCGAGGAGAGCAAGGCGAGGTCGCCGGGGGTGCTGGGGTCTTCGGCGAGTTCGGATCGGATTTCATAGGCGCTCGTGAAGTATTTCAACGCCTCGTCTAGTTCCCCCCGTTCCAGTGCCTGGCGTCCGCGCAGGGCCGCGGTTTGGGCGGAAAATCGCAAAATCCGGGTCGAGGCGAGCCGGTCTTTCGAGCGGTTGTCGAGAAAGGTCTGGGCGTTCTCCGAGACGATGGCATAGAGGCGGTCCGCTCCGGCCCCGGATACATCCCCCTTGTTCAGTTCGCTGACGAAGAGGAGCATCAGGTCCACGGCGGCCCCGGCACTTTTCTCCGATTCCACCGAGGCGAGCATGGCCGCCTCGGTGGCTCGTTTCGCCTTGCGCGCCTGGACGAACGCGAAGCCGGAGGCCCACAGCGCGACGACGAGGAGGATGGCGAAAATGGTGTTGAGCCGACGCGCTCTCTTGACCACGATCTGTTGGTCGAGTTGGGTGATGCGGCTCCAGACTTCGCGCATGTCCGCCGGGCGCTCGCGGGGGTCGAGGCGGAGGCACTGTTCGATGAGGAGTTTGCGATCACTCGGGATGTAGAATCCCGAGGGCCATTCGATTTCGTCGACCGCTTCGATGAGGGTGGCGAGGTGGTTGCTGCTGATGGCGCGTTCGTGCGTCGGCTCTTCCCCCTCTATCATTGTCTCGACGAGGGTGGAGTCGGGGTCGAAGCTGGGACGCTCCGCGTTGGCGAGCGCCTGGAGGCGGGGGAGATCTCCGGTGAGGAGTTTGTAGGCGACGACGCCGAAACTGTAGACATCCCAGCGGAAACCCTTGCCATCGGCCGAGTCGCGCGGGCTGCGGAGTTGCTCGGGGCTGGCGTAGAGCGGGGTGCCGACCGGTTGGAAACCCTCGGCGGCCTGTCCCCGGCTTTGTCCGAAGTCACAAATTTTGATGTGGAAGGGCGTCTCGTCGGTGAGGAGGATGTTCGAGGGTTTGAGGTCGCAGTGGATGATATGGTTGCGGTGCAGATACGAGACGGCATCGGCGATGTCGCGGATGAGACGCCAACCCTCGCGGTGATCGACGTGACCGCAGAGTCGCTCGAGGGTGCGGGTCTCCCAGAATCCGTCGGCGTTTTGATCGGCGTGGAGGCCCATCGCGTAGTAGGGCGGTTCGTGGAGCAGGTCGAAGTCGTGCAAGGTCACGATGCCCTGATGCTCGGCGACCTGGGAGAGTTTCTCCAATTCCCGCGCCATCGTTGCGAGATCGACCGCACCCGGACGGAAAATCTTGAGGGCCCGGTCGGAAATCCCGCGATAGGTGGCGCGGAAGACCTGTCCGTAGGCACCTTCCCCCAGCGCGGGCTGGTGGATCACGTAGTCTTTGATCTTGATGGAATCTTCGTCGTACACGGGAGTGGGAGAATGGCAGAAGTCCGGGTTTTCCAACAGGATAATTTACATCTCGGAGGTTATTTCGAGAGGCTCTGGATTTCCCCCGCCCATCCCGGCGGAGGCGGGTTTTTGCGGAAGGCGAGGGCCTTGCTCCGGAGCCAGATCGCGGCGGGGTCGTCTTCGGGCAGGGTGTCGAGGAAATCGATGGCGTTTTCCCATTCTTCGTGGTTGAAATGGTTGAGCGCCCGTTCGTAGGTGCGGGCGTCTTCGTCCGTCACGCCCGATCCGCCCATCTCGCGGGGGAGGACGAGTTCGTGGATGGGATAGCTCTCCGCAAAACCGGCCGGCCGGATGAGGCAGAGTTGCCGGAAACTGCGTCCGGGGATGTCTTTGATGCGGCGATAGGTTTCGTCCGAGATCAGCACGGGAATGCGGAACTCCTTGGCGATGCGCTCGAGCCGCGCCCCGAGATTGGCGACGCTGCCGAAGACACTGATGTGCCACTGCTGGGTCGGCCCCGTCTTCCCCACGGCGATGCGACCGGTACTGATGCCGATGCGCACGGCGGCCATGTGGCGATTCTGCTCCTCTTCGTAGATGACGCGATCGGCGAGCCGCCGGATGATGGCCTCGGCCGCCACGACCGCGGCGGCAGCGTGTTCGCGGCTTTGCTCGCCGAAAACGGGCCAGCCCCACAGGCCGAGAGCACCGTCGCCGGCGAAGTCGGTGACCACCCCGCTGCTTTTGAAAACCTCTTCGGTGATGAGGCCCACGATCTTTTGGTTCTCCTCGAGGCGGTCGAGGATTTCCTCGTCGCTGTGGGCCAGTTCGAGCAGGCGGGAATGACCGCGGCGGTCGGCGAACATCACCGTGCAATCCACCATGGCCGGCTCCAGTTCGGACTGGTCGCGGATTCGCAGGACCTTGCGGAGTCCCGGCGAAAAGTAGGCCGCCATCTGGTCCTGCATCTTCTGGTCGGCCCGCGCCGACAGCAGGCTTGCGACGAGCGAACTGATCAGTCGGAGGAAGGGCACGAAGGCCGCTGCCGCCGTCTCCGAGGCCTGGCGGGTCTCGACATAGAGGTAGACCGGGCGTCGTGTCGCATCGCGGTAGATCGCGGCCGATTCGTCGAGCCGGGCCACCGGGATGATTGCGACCCAGTCGATCCGGGCACCGAGACTGTCGGCGGCAAAGACGCGGTTGTTGTCCTTCGACGTCCAGATGCGGATGTCGGCGGGATTCGGCTGGACGAGGTTGACGCGGCTGATGAGGGTGCGGCTCGGACGGAAGTCGGCGCGGGCGAGGGGATCGGGATTGAGAACCTCGAACTGAACCTCTCCCTCTTTCTTTTCCACCGCGATGAAGACTGCGGTGACTCCCTTCTGCCCGGGCAGTGCGTTTTCGAGAAAAACGGCGGCGCGGGTGAAGAGATCGACCTCGTCGGTCCAGCCGCTCAGGACCTGTTGGGGCAGCTCGCGCTGAAGCAGTTTCAACTGGAGGCGCAGACTGTATTCGTCGAGCTGTTCCACCTCGTCGTAGTCCTGCCTCGTCATCGGGGCGTCTGCGAAGGTTGCTTTTTCTTTCTCCTGCTCCTCGTGGTACCGCTCCATCGCCAGATCGAGGTCGGCGAGGGACTTCAGCCAGTAGAGCGCGGTGGTGCCGCGCGCGCCGATTACGACTGATTCGCCGAGGGGGAGGGTGATGGGATCGGTGAGAGCCTGGCGGTCCGGTGGCGCGACGTTGGTGTGGAATGCGTTGGGGACACTGCGACCGGTCAGGGCGGGGAGCCGCCGGATCGTGAGTCCGTCGCTCTCGTCCCGTGTCGCCTCGCAGTGGTTGCGGCTCACGAGCCGGTCGTCCCAGGTGATGCGGAGGATCTCGACGGGTTCCTCGGGAAGAGTCTCGGGTTTTCGTCCGATGCGCAACGGACGGTTGACGACGGCCTGGGCGACCGCCATTTCACGCGAGTTTTCCAGATTGACCGCCACCAGATACATTGTTTCAGCAAAAAGTCGCCCGGATGATGGGTTCGATCGTTCGCGCGGCCTCGTC
>CAYLJC010000209.1:0-2159 GCA_964383345.1 uncultured Akkermansia sp.
CCGCGCACACCGCCCCCCGCCATCCACATGGCGAAGCCGTGCGGGTTGTGGTCGCGTCCGTTGTTGTTTTCGGAAACGGGGGTGCGACCGAATTCTCCGCCCCAGATCACGAGAGTCTCGTCGAGGAGGCCGCGTTGTTTCAGGTCTTCGAGGAGGGCGGCGACGGGGCGGTCGATGTCCCCGGCGAGTTTGCGGGTTTGCTCGTCGTGTTTGCTGTGGGTGTCCCAGGGCTGGCCGTTGCCGTAATAGACCTGGACGAAACGCACCCCGCGTTCGGAGAGGCGGCGGGCGAGAAGACATCCGTTGGAAAAATGGCTGTCGCCATAGGCCTCGCGCACGGCGGCGGGTTCTTTGGAAATGTCGAAGGCGTCGCTCCCTTCGGACTGCATCCGGTAGGCGGTTTCCATGGCTTCGATGCGTCCGCGGAGGGCGGCGTCGTGGGCGCCGCGAGCGGCGAGATGCTCGCGATTGAGTTGTCCGGCGAGATCGAGTTGACGCCGTTGCGCGGCTGGGGAGAGCTCGGGGTTGCTGAGCCAGGGAATCATCCTGTCGGGTTCGATTTTGGAATGGTTGACGTAGACGCCCTGGTGTTCCGCCGGGAGAAAGGCGCTGTTCCAGAGAATGGAGAAACGCACCGGTCGTCCCGGGCAGAGCACCATGTAGGAGGGGAGGTTCTGATTCTCCGAACCGAGTCCGTAGGACATCCACGCCCCCATGCTGGGAACCTTGGGGGTCATTGTCCCGTTGTTCATGAGGAGGAGAGCGGGCCCGTGATTCGGATTGTCGGTGTAGCAGGAGCGCAGGATGCAGAGATCGTCGGCGTGTTTCGCGGTGCGGGGGAGCAACTCGCTGACAGGGAGGCCGCTCTTCCCGTGGTTTCCGTAGGCGTAAGGCACCGCCATGAGACCGCCGGTGGGACGCTCGGTGCGGAGATCGGCTCCGGGAGGGCGTTGCCCCTGGTATTTGGTGAGGGCGGGTTTGGGGTCGAAAAAATCGGGTCCGAAGGGACCGCCGTTCATGAACAGGTGGATGACCCGTTTCACCCGGGGTGGAAAATGGGATCCGGTGGGGAGGTCGCCGGCGGCCTGGAGGGCCGAGGCAAAACCGAGGGAGCCGAGTCCGCCTCCGAGGCGCCGGAGGGCGGTGCGACGATCGATCAGGCGGGGGTCGAAGGGGCGGTCCATGGTTTTCAGTCCGGCGACTCGTCAGTCGAGGTAGAGAAATTCATTGCTGGTGAGCAGCACCTGGGCGTATCGCTCCCACGATTCCCCCTCGGCGAGGTAGGCGAGAGCGAGGCTTTCTTCGCGCGGTCCGGGGGGACGTTGGAAGAGTCGGGCGTAGGCGAGATGGATGCGCTCGGAGTCGTTTTTTCCGGCCCGGGCGAGTTCTTTCCCGAGGGCGGCGGACCGTTCCATCACGAAGGGGCCGTTCAGCGAAAAGAGAAGCTGCAGGGGGGTGGTGGTTTCGGTGCGGCTGGCGTTGTGGGTGTTGGGGTCGGGGAAATCATTGACGCTGAGCATGGCGTTGAGCTCGCGCCGCCGGATGCTGCCGTAGAGGGTGCGGCGGGTCATGGAGGTGTCGTCGAGGGGAAAGGGTTCGCCGCTGATTTGGAGATCGATCTCACCGGAGGCGGTGAGCATGGCGTCGCGCCAGGATTCGATATCGAGGCGTCGCCGGGTCATGCGGGAGTAGAAGCGATTGGAGGGATCGCGGGCTTCCTTGTCGGGGGGGACGAGGGAGGCCTGCTGCCAGGCGGCGGAGCCGAGGATTTCGCGGTGGAGCCATTTGAGGGACCAGCCCTCGGCGACAAAACGGGCCGCGAGATCGTCGAGGAGCGCGGGATGGGTGGGGGCCTCTCCGGCGGGTCCGAACTCGCTCGGCGTCTCGACGAGCCCCCGTCCGAAGTGATGCTGCCAGACCCGGTTGACGATGACGCGGGCGGAGAGAGGGGCGGCCTCCTCGACGAGGGCGCGGGCGAGTTCGAGCCTGCCGCTTCCCTGGGTGAGCGGGCGGGGGCGTCCGTTCTCTCGCGGGAAGGCGGAGAGAAAACGCCGCGGCACGATTTCTCCCGCGTCGTTCGGATTGCCGCGCCGGTGGAGGGGGAGGTTCCGCGCCATGCCTTCGCGGTAGTCGAGTTGGGTGCCGTGCTCCCCGTCGTC
>CAYLJC010000209.1:2169-5638 GCA_964383345.1 uncultured Akkermansia sp.
CGAACAGGGCCGCCTCGACGAGGCCATTGGCGCTGGCGAGATGGAAGTGCGGTGTGGTGGTCTGGATGCGTTGGATTTCCCGCTCCATCGCGGCGAGTTGTTCCTTGAGGTCGTCGGGCGCGGGTCTTTTCTTTTTCAGTGCGGTCCGTTTTTCCTCCAGACTCTCGACCTTGGCCCTCGCGGCGACGACAGGTTTCCACAGTTCCTCGCTGACGACGGGGCGGTCGGCGATCCTGACGCTGGCAAAAACGCCGGCGATGGCGTAGTAGTCTTCGGCGGTGACGGGATCGGATTTGTGGTCGTGGCATCGGGCGCAGCCGAGGGTGAGTCCGAGAAAGGTGCGGCCGACGGTGTCGACCCGTTCCTCCCATTCTTCGGCGACGGTGACGCTGATGATCTCGGGCGGGAGCTTCAATTCTTTCCAATAGCTGGGGCTGAGGCCGATGAAACCGAGGGCGGCGTTGTCCTGCGGCCGGGAATCGGGGAGAAGGTCGTTGGCGAGTTGGCGGATCACAAACTGATCGTAGGGGAGGTCGTCGTTGAAGGCCGCGACGACCCAGTCGCGGTAGAGAAACGGCGGGCTCTGGGTATCCAGCCACGATTCGGCGACGTCGGTGTAGCGGGCGAGGTCGAGCCAGTGCCGTCCCCAGCGCTCGCCGTAGTGGGGCGAGGCGAGGAGTTTCTCCACGGTTTCGGCGAGGCGGGAGCGGTCGAAATTTTCCACCTCTTGCGCCGTCGGGGGCAGCCCGGTGAGATCGAAATGGAGACGTCGCAGGAGGACGCGGTCCCCGGCCGGAGCGGCGGGCGCGAGTCCGGCTTTCTCCATCTCCGCGAGGAGGAAGGTGTCGATGCGGTTTTGCGGCCAGGCATCGTTGGCGACGGCCGGGAGCGCCCGCTCCGCGAAAGGCTGGAAGGCCCAGGGCAGCTCCTCGGGGTTTTCCCCGGCATCGGTCCAGCACGCGGCGGCGAGGGCGAGTCCGACGACGCCCCGGCGGAGACTGGCTGCAGGTAGGGAGAAGGCTTTCACGATCACCGGATAGAGTGAGGCATCGGCGGGGAGGGGCCAAGAGACGTGGTTGCGTCTCTGCGCTGCGGGTTTTGGAATCCACCGCCGAACATTGCAAGCTGCCCGACGGGAATGCACATCGAATCATTCCCCGTGTTTTTCTCCCAGTGCGAATGGGGTGATTTTCCAGCGCAAGTGATTCATTGTAAATCATCCGCGTTTATATGAACCTCCGGGTGTGATTCCTGCACTGTATCGGCAAAACCATCCAAACCCGATATGAAAACTTCACACATCCTCTCCCTAAGTCTCGTCGGCATCCTCTCCCTGTCCCAGGCGCAGGAGGAGAACTCCAACAGCGGCAGCGAGCCGTCGACCCCTGGTGTGGTCGAAAAGCAGACGGGGACCGCCCCCGCCACCGCCACCAAGACCACCACCGCAGTGGTGGTTCCCACCGAGCAGCCTTCCAATGTGGTGGTACAAACCCGGGCCGTTTCCGACGAGACCCTTGCCGTGCTGCGCGATATTCGCCGGATCGCCCCGGAGCGGGAAGGGGAGGTGCAATCCGCTCTGAAAGTGCAGTCCGACGCGGAGGCCAATCTCATCCTCGACAACATTCTCGCCGACGCGAAAGACGATATCCGAAAAGCGCAGGCGGCCCGATTGGAACTGGAGGTGGTCAATCGCACCGCTCAGGAGCGTGCCGACTATGTCGATTATATGAGTCGCCGCCTCCAGGGGCAGGCCGCGGTGACAGAGGCTCCCGCCTCGTTCCGCTCGCGCATCGTCGCGGTTCCCGCCGCGTCGACGGAAACCATTGTCGTTCCCGCGCCTGCGAAAGTCGTCACGCCTCCTCGTCAACCTCGCTACTACGGGCCCGGACGGCGCGTCATCACCTATCGCACCCGGGAGGAAATTCCGCCGGTCCTCCTTGCGAGCGGTCAGCTCAAACGCGTCGAGATAGCCGAAGTGGCGGGCAGCCCTTTTCGTAACGACCTTGTCCTGGTGGATGACATGCCCGCCGCCTACATCGATCCGGACGCCTACGCCGTGAGTTACTTGGTGAATCCCAATACCGAGATCACCCGAAACGACATTCTCTTCCAGCAGGGCACCACCGACTTCGCCGATGCCTATTCCTACGATGTGGTTGTCGATCTGGCGATGGCGATGAAGGCCCCCGCTCTCTCCGGGCAGGCTTTCATTATCGAGGGACACGCCTCCGCGGAAGGAGATTACTCGTCGAATCTCTCCCTTTCCCAAGCGCGTGCGGAGCGGATCGCTCGTGAACTGGTTCGCTTCGGAGTCTCCCACTCCCATCTCGTCCCGGTCGGCTACGGGGAGAGTGAATCCATCCATCCCGCCGATGCCCCCGAGGAACTCCGCCGTCAGGATCGCCGTGTCACCGTTTTCTCGCTTCAGAATCCGTAAAGTGCCGGCCGCATCGCCAGGATCCCGAACCTGAAAAACGTATGGGGTGTCCTCAAGGCCGCCGCAACTGCTACACCACAATCTCCTGCACCACCCGCGCCGGATCGACGCCGGTGAGTTTCTGGTCGAGGCCCTGGAAGCGGTGGGTGAAGCGGTCGTGATCGATCCCGAGCAGGTGGAGTGCGGTGGCGTGGAGATCGCGGACGTGGACGGGATTCTCGGCGACATTGTAGCTGAAATCGTCGGTGGCACCGTAGGTGAAGCCGGATCTCACCCCGCCTCCCGCCATCCAGATGGTGAAGCAGCGGGGGTGGTGATCGCGTCCGGCTTCGGGGCTGTCCCACTGTCCCTGCCCGGCGACTCCGCGGCCGAATTCCCCGCCCCAGATCACGAGGGTGTCTTCGAGGAGACCACGCGATTTCAAATCGCGGATGAGCGCGGCGCTGGGCTGGTCGGTGTCGCGGCAGCGGGCGGTGCACCAACTCGGGAGGCGGCTGTGGTGATCCCAGTCGGGATGGAAAAGCTGGATGAAACGCACGCCCCGTTCGGCGAGGCGGCGGGCGAGGATGCAGTTCGCGGCGTAGCTGCCGGGACGCCGCGAGTCGGGTCCGTACAGTTCGAAGACGGACTCGGGTTCGTCGCTGAGATCGGTCAATTCGGGCACGCTGGTCTGCATGCGGAAGGCCATTTCGTATTGCTGGATGCGGGTTGCGATCTCGGGATCGCCGGTGCGCTCCAGACGCATCGCATTGAGTTCGCCGATGCCGTCGAGCATACCGCGGCGGCGTTCCCGGGGGAGGCCGTCGGGATCGCGCAGATACAACACGGGGTCTTTCGCGTTGCGCAGTTTCACACCCTGGTAGCGCGAGGGGAGGAATCCGCTGCCCCAGTAGTGGTCGTAAAGCGGCTGATCGCTGGGACGTTTCATTTTGGAAATGAGGACGAGGTAGTCCGGCAGATTGCGGTTCTCGCTGCCGAGTCCGTAGCTGGCCCACGCCCCGAAACTGGGTCGTCCCGCGAGCTGGTGTCCGG
>CAYLJC010000210.1:0-5609 GCA_964383345.1 uncultured Akkermansia sp.
CCGTCTTCAAGGGCGGCGGCCTCAACGAAATGGCGCTGAACGCCGCCGCCGACCCCCGCCGCCGCGCGGAAACCGCTGGCGATGGGTGTGAGACGACCGTCGCGACCCACCTTGAGAACCCAGCCCTCGTAGAGGCCGGGCGAAGGTTTCCGTTCCTCGTGGACTTTTTCCAGGTTCAGGGGAACGCGGGGATAGAGGGTGTTGAGCGGCCCCGCCAGATCGGGCAGACCGGTGGAGAGGATGAAGTCGCCCTCCTTGTTGAGATGCAGGCCGAAGGTGAATTCATGCCAGTTGTCGGTCACGCTCCAATCGTCGTTGACCGTTTCGTAGCGATCCGCCGAGCCGTCACCGTCGGTGTCGCGCAGGCGTGTCAATTCCGGCCGCTGGGTCACGAAAATTTCCGTGGCCGAGGCGGCGAAGACTCCGAGCGGCTCGTGCAGGCCGAAAGCAAAGCGCCGCCACGGGCCGTTTTTCGGATCGGCGGTCACCCAGACTTCGCCGGGCCGGTTGACGATGACGAGCTGGCCGTCAGGCGTGAAGGTCACCCCCGAAACCTCCGGCACCATCTCCGGCGGCAGGATGATTTCCTCGATTTCGTAGGTATTGGCCCGGAGGCTCGCCGCAGCCGCGAGAGGAAGCAGAAAGAAAGCAAGGTGTCGTTTCATTTCTTCGTCTTGGGTTGCATCGTCATGACAAAAGGAGCGGGGGCGTCCGTGTCCGTCCCGGTTCCGAATTTCCACAGGCCGGGCGACACTTTTTCCCCCCCGGTGAAAACGACCTCCGCGTCGGGCTGCTCTTCCGCGAGGAAATAGAGGGTATGCCCTCCCTCCCCGACCGTCCAGACACGCTCCACCCCGTCACCGCCGGAGGTGGTGCGGATGGTTTCGCTGACCGCGACGCCGTCGAGGGTGTAGTCGAAGATCACCGCGCCGTCGGTGTAGCGGTAGCCTTTGAATCTCCGCTCGGGAACCGTTTCGGGGTCATCGATCCGCAGGGGTTGCAGGATGGATTCCGCATAAAAGACCGTGCCCGCGATGGCCGCGGGTTCGTTGATCTTGGCCCGGAGGGTCGGGGCCAGATCAAGAGTGCCGCGCCACGATTGGTTCACCCCGCCGCGCAGGGGGTCATAGCAGAGCGCCAGATCCGGTGCCAACACAACGCCGAAGGCGGACGGACCCGCGTCGGGCATGAAGGTGCGGAAGACCTGCGGCGGTGACGGCGGATCCTTGTCTTCGGTGAGACCCGGACCCGCCACGAGCGCCACGAGCGCCACGAGCAGGGCGGCGGGGAGCAAGAGGGAGCGACCGGTGCGGTTCATACCCTCATTGTTCCAACCGCAAACCCTCTTTTTCAACCCGCGCGGTCGCCGCATCCACGTTTTTGCACGGAATCATCGCGATCCGGCTCAGTTTCCGGCGAATCGTTTCACCCAGGCGACATATTTGTCCACAAAACCCTGGAGGAATTGTTGGGTGCCTTCGTTGGCGATGGTTCCGTCGTCCTCTATCATCCCGTCTTTGAAGTGAATGAACACTTCCGGCTGGGGCAGGGTGGGGATGTCGAGATACGAGAGCACATTGCGCAAATGCTGCTGGGCCATCGAGGTGCCCGCCGCACCGATCGAGGCTCCGATGACCGCTCCCGGTTTGCCCGCGAAGGAGTTGGTGCCCCAGGGACGCGAAGCGATGTCGATGGCGTTTTTGAGAACACCGGGAATGGAGCGATTGTACTCCGGTGTGACAAAGAGGACGGCGTCGGCCGCCTCGACCTCGTCCTTGAGTCGCTGGCACACCGCCGGGTAATTGTCGTCAAATTCCTGCGTGTAGAGCGGAAGATCGTCAATCCGGATATAGCGGAACTCCAGCTCGCCTGCGGCGAGCTTCCCGATCGCGCGGGCCAGCTTGAGATTGATGGAATCTTTCCGCAGACTTCCGACGAGAACGGCTACCTTTTTTACTGACATATTTTTTGTGGGTTTGTTTTTTGGAGCAATGGAAAGGGTGGCAAAAAAGGAGCTCAGGTGGCAAGGAAAAGCTCAGGCTTCTCGTGCGGCCTGAGCGCCCAACTGGCGGGCCAGGGAGGTGAGTTCGGCGGCATTTTCCAGCCCTTCCAGAAAACGCGACGGAATCCCCGAGAGTCCGACCTGGGCACCGACGAGGGCACCGGTGAGAAGGCAGCGGGCCTGGTTCTGCCCGCCGCCGTTGAGGGCGTGGAGGACGGCGGATTCGAAGTCGTCGGCGAAGCGGGCCGCGAGGTAATAGGCGGCGGGGAGCTGATGATAGATCGCACAGGGCATCCCGTAGACGAGGGACACCTTCCAGGCGGGTTCGATCCGGATGTCGGGATCGAGGACGGCCTCGGCCATGTAGGAGGGGGTCAGCAACGCGTCCGGCGAGGAAAAGCGTCCGGCGCGCGGAGGATCGGGAGCACCGGGTTGGGGCGGCCCGAGGTTTTCGCTGGTGACGGCGTGGAAGGGCAGCTCGCCCGCGCCCACCAGATCCATGAGCTTGTCAGACAGGAGTGTGTCCAGTTTTTCGCCGCGGACGAGCTGGGCGAGAACGCAGCCGTAGGCCGTGGTCATCGCCACGATGGCCTCGTCCACCTGGGTGAGGAGACAGTTGGCGCTGGCGCTGGTCGCGACTTTGGCGGGGGTGTTGGCGTAACGCGCCGCCAGCACGAGGATTCTCTCGGCGGCTTCCGTGGTATCGGCGTGAGACCCGGTTTCCCGCCACGATTTTTTCTGCTCGACCCGTTGCCGCCACGTTTCGCGGATGGACTGACTGGTGTAGCCGCCGGGGCCGCAGACGGGGGTGCCGTCGAGCCGGGGAAACAGTTCTTCGTCGAGACGGCGGCAAAAGTCCGCTTCGTCGTAGCCGTCTTTTTCGACGACGGATCGCAGCAACATCGTGGTGATGTAGCCGGCTTGTGAAGCCTGCCCGGCTTTCAGCCCGGCGTGGTAACGGCCCGGTTTCGGATCCGTATAACCGGTGACCCAATCGCCGTAGTCGCGCCGCATCTCGTCGAGGTCGTAGTACCAGTGCGGCCCCAGTGCAAGGGCGTCGCCGATCAGCGCGCCCATCACCGCACCGGCGGCACGATCGTCGAGGGAGGGAGGAGGATTCATGATTTGGTTTCCGCAAGGAGACTGTCGAGATCGAGCGGCCGGGTGAACATCTCGATCCCGCCATCGGCAGTCCGGGGCCACTCCTCCTTGGGACGATCCCAGTAGAGTTCGACGCCGTTTTCGTCCGGGTCACGCAGATAAAGCGCTTCGCTCACTCCGTGATCCGAGGCCCCGTCGAGGGAAATGCCCTCGCCGATGAGGCGTTGCAGGGCGTCGGCCAGATCCGCACGGGTCGGATACAGGATCGCGAGATGGAAGAGTCCGGTGCTGCCGGGCGGGGGAGGAGCGCCGTCTTTGCTTTCCCAGGCATTTAATCCGATGTGATGATGATACCCGCCCGCGGAGACGAAGGCGGCATCCGATCCATAACGCTGGGTCAGTTCGAAGCCGAGCACCCCGACGTAAAAAGCGAGGGCACGCTCCAGGTCGGCCACTTTGAGGTGAACATGTCCGATCCGGACCCCGGGTGAAATGGATGATGGATGCGACATTTTTCCGGATGTTCTCTCAAGCTGGCCGCAATCCATCGCCGGGGCCAGCGTTTTCTCAGACGATTTCGCCCGCCAGCCGGAGCGATTCTGATCGGCCGCTCGGGCGCGGCGGGAGGGCTCTCACCCTATCGTCTCCCGCTTCAGGTAGGGCACGAGAGCCTCGGGCACTTTGATGGTGCCGTCGGCCTGCTGGTAGGTTTCGAGCAGGGCGACGTAGAGGCGGGGCAGGGCGGTGCCGGAACCGTTGAGGGTGTGGCAGAAGCGGTTGTTCCCTTCGGCGTCCTTGAAGCGCAGTTTCATGCGGCGGGCCTGGTAGTCGCCGAAATTGGAGCAACTGGAGACTTCGAGATAGGCTCCGTGGCCGGGCGCCCAGACTTCGATGTCGTAGGTTTTGGCGGCGCTGAAACCGAGATCGCCGGTACAGAGTTCGATGGTGCGGTAGTGGAGTCCGAGCCGCTGCAGGACGGTCTCGGCTTCGGCGGTGAGTGTCTCGAGCCGGTCGAAGGACTCTTCGGGAGAGACGATGTTGACCAGCTCGACCTTGTCGAACTGATGCATCCGGATGAGACCGCGGCTTTCCCGTCCGGCCGAGCCGGCTTCGCGCCGGAAGCAGGGAGTGTGGGCGGTCAGTTTCACGGGCAGATCGGATTCTTTGAGAAGCTGGTCGCGATACAAATTGGTCACCGGAACCTCGGCGGTCGGCGCGAGGAAAAAAGCCCCGTCCTCGAGGCTGTACATGTCGTCCTCGAACTTGGGGAGCTGGCCGGTCCCGAACATGCAGTCGCGATGGATGATATAGGGCGGGGCGACTTCGTCGTAGCCGTGGCTCTCGGTGTGGAGGTCGAGGAGGAACTGGATCAGGGCGCGCTCGAGCCGGGCCCCGATGCCGGTGAAGGTGACAAATCCGCCGGTGCTGATGCGGGTGGCGAGTTCGAAGTCAAAAAGGCCGAGTTTCGAACCGAGTTCGACGTGATCCTTCGGTGCAAAAGCAAAGTCCGGTTTTGTCCCCCATTCGCGCACCACGGGATTGGCCGTCTCGTCTTCGCCGACGGGACACTGGTCGTGCGGCAGATTGGGGACCTGGAGGAGCAACTCGGTCTGTCTCGTTTCGGCGGTGTCGGCCTCTTCGCCGATGGCCTTGATGCGCTCCCCGATCTCGCGCACGCGGCCTTCGATTTCCGACGAGTCTTTGCCCTCTTTGCGGAGGACTCCGATCTCTTTGGAAATGCGGTTGCGATCGCTTTGGAGCTGTTGTTTTTCCGTCTCCCCGGCACGGCGTTTCTCGTCGCAGGAAAGGATTTCGTCTATCAGACTCCACGCCTCCCCTCCCCTTGCGCGGAGGCGGGTTTTGATTCCTTCGGGATCTTCGCGGAGTTGTCGGATATCAAGCATGACGCGCTGACTGTAACGCAGCGTCCCGAACCGTCAACGCGGCAAGCGGATTCCGACCGGGCACGACTTGCCTCGCCGATCCGCCATTGCGGAAAACATTCGGTTGATTCTATTCCCTCCACGGCGAAACCCCAACGATCAACCGCCCCCCGCGAGCGGATAACGTTTTTCCATCTCCTGATAGACCAGATTGGAGACGCTGCGGATCACGTTGGCGCGGCCGGAGATCCACGAAGAATAATTGGAGTTGTTGCGGCGGCTGCTTTCGATGATCCCGATGAGGGCGTAGGGATAGGTCTTTCCGTCGCGGCCTTTCGCCACGACGATTCCCATGTCGCCGCAACACATCGCGGTGCTGCCCGTTTTGTTGTAGACCCGGGTTCCGGTGGGAACACTCTTCACCCGGGTGTAAAGGCGGTCGCTCCCCGGCAATCCCATGACCCGCAGCATTTCATCCGACTTGGGGAGGCGACGGTACCAGAGCGCGTGGAGAAAACGCCCGTAGTCCTCCGCCGATCCCTCATTGCGATACGTCCTCCCCCCTTCCGGGATGTATTCCACGATGCGAATTTGCGAACAGAGTTCGGGATAATGCCGTTTCA
>CAYLJC010000211.1:0-5607 GCA_964383345.1 uncultured Akkermansia sp.
CAGCAGCCCGAAACATCCGACGAGGGCGGACCTCCGCCGCCCCTCGCCAAAACCTCACGCCAGGATCCCCTTCACGACCTCGCCATGGACATCGGTCAGGCGGAAATTCCTTCCCGCATACCGATAGGTGAGCCGCTCGTGATCGATCCCGAGGAGATGCAGCATCGTCGCGTGCAGATCGTGCATGTGGACCTTGTCCTTCACCGCAAAATAACCAAATTCATCGGTGTCCCCGTAGGCGAGTCCGCCTTTGACGCCGCCCCCGGCCAGCCACATGGTGAATCCCTGCGGATTGTGATCCCGTCCATCGCTGCCCTGGGCGATGGGAGTCCTCCCGAACTCCCCGCCCCAGATCACGAGGGTGTCCTCGAGCAGACCGCGCTGTTTCAAATCCGTGAGCAGTCCCGCGATGGGTTTGTCCACCGCGAGCGAGTTCCTTTGGTGCCCCTTTTCCAAACCGCCGTGCTGATCCCAGACATTGGGCGTCGAGACCTGCAGGTAGCGCACCCCCGCCTCGGCGAAACGACGCGCGAGGAGGCATTGCCGTCCGAAATTGTCGGTTTCCTCGGTCCCGATTCCGTAGAGTCGGCGAATGTGCTCGGGTTCGTCGTCGATCCCGATGACCGGCGGAGCGGCGGACTGCATCCGAAAGGCCAGCTCCATCGCCTCTATCATGCCCTCCACGGGAGAGTGACGGGTCTTGGCGAGGTGCTCCCCGTTCATCTCCTGGAGGAAGGCGAGCTTTCGCCGCTGGATCGCGGCCGGAGTAGTCGATTCGAGATAACGGAAATTCGCGTTCGTCCCGAGTTTCCCGTTCGCTCCTATCGTTGTCGCCTGATGGGCCGCCGGGAGAAACGCGGGGCCGTAGTTGCGCGGTCCGCCGTGCGAGGCCGAAGGGCTGATGCTGACAAATCCGGGGAGATCGGCATTTTCCGATCCCAGGCCATAACTCACCCACGAACCGACCGAGGGACGCACAAAATTGTCCGTTCCCGTGTGCAGCATGCAGACGGCCTGCCCGTGCGATTGCCCGGTGCTCTGCATCGAACGGATCACGCAGAGATCATCGACATGTTTGGCCACTTCGGGGAAAAGATCGCTGACCCAGAGACCCGATTGCCCGTGCTGCCGGAATCCCCAGGGAGAAGCCATCAATTTCGCCCGGCTCGTGGACGAGGGGTCGAGGTTTTTAGCCGGGGCAAAGGGCAGCTTTTGCCCGTCACGGCGCTGCAGCTCCGGTTTGTAGTCGAAGGTATCGACCTGGGACGGCCCCCCGTGCATGAAGAGAAAAATGACCCGCTTCGCCCGTGGCGCGTGATGAAAGGCGGCCCCCGAGGCGGCCCGCGCCAATCCGGAAAAAGCGAGCGACCCGAATCCGCAGGCGGCGGATTGCAACATTCCCCGTCGGGACAATGTTCCGTTTGCTGTAAAAAACCTGTTCATCTTACTCCAAATAAAGAAATTCCGTTGATGCGAGAAGCACTTGGGCGAGGTGGGCGGTGGCCTCGGCGAGGAGTTTGGGATCCTCCGCTCCGCCGCTGAGATCGGCGATCAATCCGAGCGCACGCTCGCGCTCTTGAGGACGCGGCAGACGCCCCAGGAGAGTTTCATAGAGCCAGTCCACTTCTGTTCCGGCAAAACCCTCCTGCGCCAGGGCGCGCCCTCCGAGGATCGTCGCCTGCTCCTGGAGAAAGGGGCTGTTCAGCAAATAAAGGGCCTGGGTCGGCACCGTCGTTTCATTCCGCCTGCCTGAGACGAGGTCGGGATTGGCACCGTCGAAGAGGGACAGCAGGGTCGAGGGATTGTTTCGCGCCACCGGCAGGTAGACGGTTCGTTTTTTCTCCTCCGCGAAGGAAAGCGGTTTGTCGAGATCGATGCCCACCGCCGTCGCGGTGGCCCCGCCGGGAGTGGGGTCGAGCTGCCCGGAGAGGAAAAGGACACTGTCGCGGAGTTCTTCCGCAGTGAGCCGCCGACGGTCCCGCCGTCCGAAAAAGCGGTTTCCGGGATCGGCCGCACGAAGTTCTTCCGGGCCGGAGGCGCTGAGCTGATAGGTGCGGGAGAGGACCAAATCCCGAATCAGGGTTTTGAAAGTGCCTCCCTCTTCCCGGAAAGTCGCCGCGAGGTAATCGAGCAGCTCGGGATGGGTCGCCCCCGAACCGAGGCGACCGAAATTGTCGACCGTCTCCACGATGCCGTGCCCGAAGAGATAGCCCCAGACGCGGTTGACGATGACCCGGTCGAGGAGCCCGTTTTCCGACGCGATGAGCCAGTCGGCCAATTCGAGACGACCACTCGATCCCGCCGGAATGGGGGGTGTGTCTTCCCCGAGGAGACGCGGAAATCCTCGGGGGACGAGCGGACCGAGCTGAGCGGTCTCTCCCCTCACCCGCAGGTGGATGTCGCCCGGATCGTCGGCATCGCGCGGAGCCATGGCGAGATCGTCGTCTTTGAGATCCGCTATCATTTTGCCGAGTTCCTTCCTCAGCTCTCCGGCGCTCATCCGGAAAAGCGGATCGGCATCCTCGCTGGCTCCCGCTGCGGCCAGCGCTTTTTTTTCCCTCTCGATCTCCTCCACCGCGATAAACTGGACCGCATCCACGAGAACAAACCGCCCCTCCGTGCCCGTTGTTTCGATGATAACACGACAGTCCCCGCCTTTCTCAAAATCAAACCGACCGACCGGCTCGAAAAGTCCCCCGACCGAAGGTCTTTTTGTTTCGTCGAGAGACACGAGACTCTCGCCTTCCAGACCGAACACCCGGATCGGCACCCGCTCGGCCCGGGTGGCCTCGGCACTGTAGGCAATCCTCACTTCATACCGTCCGCTCGCGGGAAGACTGCCGCGAAAAATCACCCGCCGCTCCCCTTTGCCCTTCTGGTCGTCGTGGATATAATGGTCGCCGAAGCGATGCGGGGACAAGCTGGAGCGCTTCCATTCCCCGATGAGTTCGGCCTCGTTTTCGTCGTAGACAATGCCCGCGAAAGGGAGGTCACCCGCCCCTTTTTTGCCGCGCTTTTCCACGGTGAGCCGCATCGCCAGTTCGAGGCGCTTGACGCGCTTTTGCAGGGCGGGATCGATCCCGTCGGCCCCCGGCAACGGCCGCTCGATCCAGCTCGCCACATTGACACAGCCGTTGCGGGTTCCGGTGACAACCTCGGTGGAGCGGAAGATCCCGGCGAGGGCGTAGTAGTCCTCCTGCGAAACAGGATCGAACTTGTGGTCGTGACAGCGGGCGCAGCCCACCGTAAGCCCGAGAAAAGCGCGTCCAATCGTGTCGATCTGCTCATCGACGGTGTCGAGCCAGAGTTTTTCCTTGTCCCGCTCGGTCAGCATCTTCGGCCCAAGGGCAAGAAATGTGGAAGCAACGAGCTGCCCGCGCCGGGTCGCAGGATCGGACGCGGTCATGAGATCCCCCGCAATCTGTTCGCGGAGGAATTCATAGTAGGATTTGTCTTCCTGAAAGGCGGCGATCACATAGTTCCGATAGCGCCACGCCTGATAAAAAGTGTAGTTGCGATCCCCTCCGTTCGAGTCGGCATAGCGCACCACGTCGAGCCAGTGGCGCCCCCATTTTTCGCCGAAGGCGGGCCGGGCGAGGAGATCCTCGACGACCCGCGCAAACGCCTCCGGCGAGGGATCGGCGGCAAAGTCCCTCAGTTCCGCCACCGTCGGCGGCAGACCGGTGAGATCGTAGTGAACGCGCCGCAGAAGCATCGCAGGAGCGGCATCCGCTGCCGGAGCGAGTCCTTTCGCCTCCAGCGCGGCCAGAATAAAATGATCCACCGGATGACGTCCCCAGGCGCTGTTGTCCGTCTCCGGAACGGGCGGTTTTACAACGGGACGGAAGGCCCATTCCTTCCGCGCCGCCTCGTAGTTGATCTCCTCCTGCCCGGCGATACTCATGGCCGCGTCCCGCGGATCGGGCGCGCCGACAGCCACCCATTTTTCGAGAACGGCAATCTCTCCCTCCCCCATTCGCGACTTCGGCGGCATCTGCAAGTCGGGATCGTGGTAGCGGATCGAGTGGATCAGAAGACTTTTCTCGGGCTCTCCCGGAACGATGGCCGGCCCCGCATCTCCGCCCGTTTGCCACGCGTCGCGCCGGTCGAGCCAGAGCCCGCCCTTGCGTTTTCCGGCCTCTTCGGAGTGGCATTCGTAGCAGTGTTTCACGAGGAGCGGGCGCACCTCTTTCTCAAAAAAAACCAGATCCCCGTCGTTTGCTTTCTCCTCAGCCACCAGAACGAGCGGCACCAGGGCGTTGAGAACAACGCAGGCGGTGATGGAGGGCAAGCGGACCATTTCAAGGGAACAAGGGCGAGTATGTCGAAATTTGGACAGTCCCGGCATGGCGTATTAACGCCAAAAGGGATGGCAAACTCACAGTTTCGCCGCAGTCCGGATCCGAGAACTCGATCTCACGACCCGGGCGAAGTCTACAGTATTCACCTGAACCCGCCCGACGGGGGCGGGACGGGAAAGAACCTCTGCCCTCGCGGATCTCCCGCAGAATCTCGCACCACACTCACCACAGCCGCGCGATAGTCGTTGCGTGGGGCGTGGGGCTCACTGTTTCGGAACTTTAATCTGCTGCCCGATTTTTAATTTGGTAAAATCGAGCCCCTTGTTGAGGCTGAGAATCTTCTGGTGATCCACCTTGAGCTGTTTGGCGATTTTCCACGGATTGTCCCCGTCTTTCACGGTGTAGATCGTCCAGTTGTCGCCCGCCGCCGGAGTCTTGAGAGGAGCGGAGGCCGCCACCTTGGGAGCGGATTCGTCCGTCTCCACGGGAGCGCCTTTGGATTCCACTCCCGCAGGAAGAAGCAGGATATCGCCAATGCCCAGTTTTTTGGAGTCCCGGATTTTGTTCGCCCGGAGCAACTCTTCCAGACTAATCCCGTGATTTTTTGCGATTTTCCACGGATTGTCCCCCACCTTGACCACATACTTCATCGGCTCGGCCGGCGTGGCGACGGGAGTGCCGTTTTTTGCCGGGGCCGACGTATTTGTCTTTGGCGAGGTCTGTTCCGGAGAGCCGGCAGCCGGGGCGGATCCTTTGTCCGAAACAGGCTGGATCGTCTTTACCGGTGCCTGCCCCCGGGCCGGAAGAGCAAAAGCAAGGAGAGAAAGGGCGAAAAACAGAGAGGGAAAAGAAGGAAGAGGAGTCATAATGAGCACGGACGTTGTTCTGACCGCTGACGCGTTTTACCACAACGGGAAAAAACAAGAAAGCCTTTTGAAGCAGGAATTTGACCTTCGGCACGCCATCTCGTCGAATATTTTTGGCATCCCGCTCCTCGCCACTCCTTCGTCCTGGTTGCCGATGAATCTCCGAGCGGATACGGGATGACGGCGGCATTTTCGCGACGTTTTCAAAAACAAAGCTCGCTTTTTCGGAAAAAGACTGTTTCCTTGGCTTTGTCGGTTCAAAGCTTGGCAAAATCAAGGTCTGAAGTATTGCCAGGTGAGTCATATGAATTCGGTGGTGATCTGAAACCCGCTAATTGGGAGCAGTCTATGGAGACGGCGCCAGGCACGGAACCGCTGCAATGATTATGAAAATGTATGTTGGCAATCTGTCGTTCGACACGACGAAGCAGGACCTCGAG
>CAYLJC010000212.1:0-5597 GCA_964383345.1 uncultured Akkermansia sp.
GTAGTGCGTCCGGCGGCGTGGAGTTTGGCCATGGCGTCGCGGGTGCTGTGGCGCTCGTCCCTCTCGTGGATGCGGACGGTTTCGGGGAGAAGCGGGCGGAGGCGCTCGACAAACCGCCGCACTCCGGCGACGGCGTCCCCTTCCCCGCCATCCATATGCAGGGGCAGACCGACGACGAGATCCTCGATCCGCCGTTCGCGCACAAGTTCGGCGATGCGTCCGGCGGCACGGTCGGGGTCGATCGCGGACACGGTTTCGAGGGGATGGGCCAGCAAACCGATGTCGTCGCTCACGGCGAGACCGATGCGGGCGGTCCCGTAGTCCATTCCGATGGCTTTGACCCAGTCGCTCATGGAGATCAGAGATATTCTTCGGGGAGGAGATCGACCAGTTTTTTGATCTGGTCGGCCTTGGTCCGGTCGGCCACGAGGAGCGCGTCGGGGGTTTGCACCACGATGAGATTTTCCACCCCGAGCAGGGCGACGAGAGAAGAACCGGGTGGGGAAAAAAGAATATTGTTTTTGGAATCGATCGAGAGCACCGCGCCGCGAAAGGCGTTGCCCGCTTCGTCCTGCTCCAGATATTTTGCGACCGAGGGCCAGCCGCCGACGTCGTCCCATCCCACCTCGGTCTCGATGTTGAGGATTTGTTCCGCTTTTTCCATGAGGGCGAAATCGATCGAAATTTTCTCCAGTTCGGGGAATTTTTCGGCGAGGGTGGCCGCGAAATCGGGGGAATCGCGCAGCTCGGCGACAAACCCGGCGAGCGGGGGGCAGTGCCGCGAAAGTTCGCGCAGGAGCGTCGGGAGGGTCCAGACAAAGATCCCCGCGTTCCACGAAAACCGACCGCTCTCGAGGTATTCCCGCGCGATTTCGACCGAGGGCTTTTCCCGGAAGGTGGTGACTTCGTGCAGCGCCGCACCGCCGGGAGCTTCGGCGAGGACCGGGCCGCGTTCGATGTAGCCGTAGCTCGGGCAGGCCCAGTCGGGTTTGATCCCGAGGGTGACGATGGCCTCCTTCTCGGTCGCGGCCCAGGCGGCGTCGGCGAGGACTTTGCGGAAGGCGGCGTCCTTGAGGATCAGTTGGTCGGCCGGGAGGGCCAGCATGGTGGCGTCGGGATCGCGGGCGGCGATCCAGCCGGCGGCGAGGGCGATGGCGGGGGCGGTGTCGCGTCGCGCCGGTTCCGCGACGATGTTTTCGGGTGGCAATCCCGGCAGGACCGCACGGACCGCTTCGAGCTGCGCTTCATTGGTGAGGACGAGGATTCGTTCGGGCGGCACGAGGCCCTCGAGACGGTTGACCGCCTTTTCGATGAGGGTTTCGTCGTCAAAGAGACGGAGAAGCTGTTTGGGGCGGGCGTTGCGGCTCAAGGGCCAGAAGCGGGTTCCGCTGCCTCCGGCGAGGATGAGGGCGTAGAGAGGAGAAGGTCGGGTCATGGAGGGACGGGGATGGGCGCTTGCAATATTCTCTGAAAAGGTTGATTCAATTTGTCGCTTATCAAGATTCACCTCGCACGATCGCTCCTTTTCCCGTCGCTTCTCTGTCTCGACGCGCCTTTTGTGGCCCTGGGCTGGGCGTTTTGCCTGCTGGCGGACCTCGGTGGGGGCGGTCGCGCGGACTACGGGCCGGTTGCGGCGGCGCTCTTTCTCAGTCTTTGGCTCATCTATCTCTTCGACCGGCTCTACGACGTCACTCGCAGCGGGGTGTCGGGGTCTCTCTCTCGAAGGCACGAATGGGCCCGGAGACATCGCGTGCTGCTCGGCGGACTTTTCGTGGCGGCTCTCTGTTCGTTCCTCTTCCTGGTGCTGCCGCGACTGGATGCCCGCACGATTCTCATGGGGCTGGCCCTCGGGTTCTTTACCGGCCTGTATTATTTCGCCTTCCGCTTCTCGCGACTCTACCTCCGGCTGCGGGGTGCGGTTCCGTTCAAGGAAAGCATGATCGCCCTCTGCTTCGCCGGCGGCATTCTGCTGGTGGCCGGTCCGGCGGTATTCCGGATCGGGTTCCTCCCCCTCGTCGCGGGCTACCTGAGCCTGTTCACGGCGAACTGTCTTCTCATCAGCCGGGATGAGCGCGAGATCGACCGCCTCGCGGATCCGGCGGCGTATTTTTCCAAAGACCCGTCCGTCCCGTCGGGGAAACCGGCTTCGGGTCTGCCGGGATGGGGTGCTCTTTTCGCCTCGGTCTGCGGAGGTCTCACCCTGATCTTCGAGGCGGGATGGATTCGCTCCTCGTCCGGGCTGATTCTCTGCGGTTTTTTCACCTTCCTGCTGACCCGGCGGAGCGGGAATGAAGACGGTATCGCCCAGCCGCTCGCCGACGGGATTCAGCTTCTTCCCTGGCTGGTTCTCTCGGTGGAGGCGGCCTGGGGAATGGTGTTCGCTTGAGCGTGGAGCTCGATGCCCGGGCTTTTTTGTGCCCCTCGCAGGGCATTCACTTCGCTTCCCTGAGTCCGGCCTCGATCCGGTTCGACGGCGGGGCCAGGAGGGCGGTCTGTGTCCGTGTCGCGGCGGAGAGACGACGGCCTTTGAGGAGATTCGCGATCTCGCCGCGCAGCACCGCAAAATCGAAGGGCTTTGCGAGAAAGGCGTCCGAACCGGCTGCGGACACGCTCCGGCGCATCTCCTCGTCGGCGTTTCCCGAAGCGGCGATGATGGGGATGCGGGCGAGCGCGTCCGGCAGGAGACGGATTTGTTCCACCAGGGCGATACCGTCCATCCCGGGCATTTCGATGTCAGTTACGATGAGGTCGGGACACAGGGCGGGGTCGCGCAACAGAGCGAGGGCCTCGACGCCGTTGCTCGCTTCGAGCACGGCGTAGCCGGCTCCTTTGAGCACTTTCCTGAGCAGAACCCGATTGGGCGGCAGGTCGTCGACCACCAGAATCGTGAAACAGTTCACCGGTGGCAAGATCGCCGGAAGGGAGTGATGAGGTTGAGGGGTCATCCGAGAGTTCATAACTTTACTGAGAAGTTAAAGAATACAAGTCTTTAACGTATCAGTAATACTTTGAACATCATTGTTCAAATAATTTTCCGGAAAGTTGCAGAAAATTACGAATTTATGGAAACTCCATAACGGGAGACGTTCCGCCCGGGTTTCCCCTGGGACAGGATGTTCTCATCCAGCCGCTGCGGGGAAATCCGGACGCGCCTTGCCGGACCAACCCTCGCGGCGTCTCGCGACGAAAAAGTAGGAGAAATGCGGGCTAGAAATTCGGCATCCCGGGGGGACGCTCGGAGAGGCGATGGAACTCGACCTGCTCGTAGGGAGTTTTCACCTCCTGCTCGCTCATTCCTCCCACGATGCTGACATCGCCGTAGTCAGAGATTTTCAGTTCGGGGCGGTTGCTTCCTTTCTCAAACAATTTCTGCTGTTTGACCGGCTCGCCGTCGATGTTGATCACGGTGTACTTGTAGGTGCGAGGCCCCGTCATGTGGAGGACGTGGAGTTGGTTTTGCGCATCGATCTCGTGAACCGGCGGACGCAGACTCATGTAATCACCGATGGGATACGTGCGGTGGACGTAGCCGGTGTCACTTGATTTCAGCCGGAAGTAGAGAGCCTTGGAACGGGCGCCGTGGTAGTAGGTCATGAGTGAGTACTCGCGGTAGGTCCCGGCATCGGGATGTCCCTGGGGCACCCCGACGATTTGGCTCCACATCGGCTGCCCCTGGGTCACCTGCACCGTGATCGCCCGTGTCTGAAAGACGCGGTTGATCTGGGGAAAAATCACACTCGCCTTGACCCGGTAGCTCCCGATGCGGGACATGGAATAGCGCCGGTTGATGGTGACCTTGTGTTTGTAGCTCTGGCCGGCCGAGAGCACGATGGGCCGCTCGGGCTGGACATCGCGACTCGGGGTGATGAGATTGCCGGACCCGTCGGTCACGGTGAAATCGAGCCAACTGAGACCGTCGGACTCGCCGAAAATGAGATCCTGGCCGGCCCGGTTGACGATGGTCAGTTCACCGGTGATGGGTTCGTCCGCGAGATAGAGGGTGCGGTCGAGTTTCAAATCCACGATGATCTGTGCGGACGCGGTCCCGCCGAGAAAAAAAACGGAAAATGCGAGAAGAGCGATGGGAAAAAGGGATCTCATGGCGAAGGGGAGGCGAACCGAAGAGAGAGTCGGGCCCGGCCTCACCGGGAAATAACGTGGGGAGGAGAGTCATTTTCGGGGAATTCGTCCGCGATTGCAATGCCAATCTCCGCGCCGCCGGGCATTCTTCGCAGTTGACTTGCATTTCTCATCCAGCCGCAGCGGGGAAATCCGGGCGCGCCTTGCCGGACCAACCCTCGCGGCGTTCCGCGACGAAAGGGGGATGAGAAATGCAGGTTACTCACAACTACTAAATATTTAATGAAATTAAGATTTTAGTTTTTCTGAAATTAAAGCATAATTCAACCGGCTCCGTTCCGAAGCCGCGCGTCATGCAAGCAAGCTGGAGATTTGTGGTGATGGTATTCTTTTTGGCCGGGTTCGCCCTGACCGGACTGATCGGCACCTCCACGTCGATGACATTCGTCTGGCCGGCCTACGCCGTGCTCGGGTGGGCGGGGGTTCTCTCGATCGGATTGCTCTTCAAGGAGCAGGGCTTCACTCTCCCGCGCTGCGGCACCCTTGCCGTGTTCGCCCTGACGGCGTATCTCCTGATTCGCGCTTCGAAGTCGCCGGTATCGTATTTTGCGCGGGAAGATGTCGCGCTGATTCTCACCGGATTCCTGTGCTATTGCCTCTTTCTCTCGCTCGTCTCCGCGGGCAATTGGCGTCTCCGGCTGCTCCAGGTGATCGCGGGCCTCGTTGTGGCGAACCTGATCTTCGGCCTGCTCCAAGTCGTCATCCGTCCCACGATCTGGCTCATTCCGGGCTACGAGCGGACGTTTCCGAACCAGATTGGCGGGCTCTTCAATCACCCCGATCATTTCGCCGGGTTCCTCGGCTGCCTGGTCCCGGTCTGGCTGGGAATGGCCTTTTACAGTCGGCACGACATCCGCCACCGCTACCTCTGGGGAGCGCTCGCCGGCGCTTCGCTCGTGGCGATCCTCCATGCGGGCAGTGCCACGGGCCTCCTCGCTCTGCTCTGCGGCCTCGGAATGTTCGTCCTCCTCACCGGCACGATTCTTTACCGCAAAATCACTCCCGCCGCCAAACGGATGTCGCTCCTCGTGGTCGCAGGCGCTACGCTCGTCGCCGCGGGGATCGGACTCGCTTTCGCCGGTCCGCTCGGACGACACCTCGATCACGCCCTGCTGACGAAGGGAGGCGGTACCAGCCTTCCCCTGATCTGGAAAGCGGGGGTGAAGCAGGCGGCCGAGGCCCCGGTCCTCGGCACCGGGAGCCGCACCTCCTACATCTACGGACGGCTCTACCGGGAGGAATCCCTCGGGAGCGCGGCGGCGGAGCCCGAATTCATCCACAACGAGTATCTCCAAATGCTGGCCGATTACGGTGTCGTCGGACTCATTTTGCTCTTCGCGGTCCTCGCGTTGCACGAACAGCACCGCCTGGCTCCGCGATCCGCTCAGGATTTTCTCAAGTTGCGATGCGGTTTCGACAGGCTGGCGGTTCACGGCCGTGATCAGATCTCCGGCTTG
>CAYLJC010000213.1:0-1936 GCA_964383345.1 uncultured Akkermansia sp.
CGGCTACGGCATCGGTTTTTCGAAGTCGATCGGGGGGCGCTCCGTGCGGATGTCGCATATGTCGCAACCTTCGGGGAAGGCACCCGTTGCGCCAATCATGAGCCGGGCAACCAGCGATTTCTTCGTGACCGGCTCCTATTCCTTCGGCGAGTTCGACGATTACTTCTGCGGATGCAATGACATGGCCGAAAACCACAAGTACCGGCTCGGTGCCGGATACCGCCGCTCCATCGGCGACTGCATCGACTTCACCTTCGAAGGCGGCGGCGAGTTCCTCGATTCCAACTACCAGAAAAACCGGGGCCGCAGCTTCGATTCCTGGGGCTACTACGTCGGACCCGGCATCCGCGCACGCGCCGGACGGTTCGAAATGTTCGCCAACGCCTATTATTTCCACCGCGAGGGCGACTACAGCCAGAACCACATCTGGCCCCAGTTCCGCAGCGGCGGCTACAGCCGCGATCCCTACGGCTGGCGTTTCACGACCGGGTTCATTTACCACCTCACCGAGAACTTCGGCCTGAAGGTGGCCGCCGAAATCGAGGACTACGACAGCGCTCTCCTCGTCGGCGGACGCTACCACTTCTGATCTTCTCACGGAAAACTCTTTCCGCACGATCCCCTCCCCTGGGCTTCACCGCCCTCGGGAGGTTTTTTTTGCTCCTTCTCACTCGACCACGGAATCCGGCGCGGCCGCCTTTCCCGAATCCGACGCCTCCTCCGCAGCGGTGCCGGAAACATCAAAACAAATCAAACGGGAACCGAACTCATTCTGGTTGATGTAGAGCCGCCCCCCGCTCACCACCGGCGGCGCCCAGGTCTCGGGCGCGTAAAAAAGCCGCGTTTTGCTGAGAATGCGGAAGCCGTCCGCGTTCAAATCCATCCGCAGGAGGGCGCCGTTTTCGCTCAGACAGAGAAATCCCCCGTCGATGTGGATGCAGTGGGCATGCCCCAGGCTGATGGGGACATCCCGGCCCTTCCACGGGATCGTGGTTTGGTAAAACGCCTCGTTCCAGAGGTGGCGACCGGTCGCGACATCGTAGGCGAGCATGAGTCCACCGTTCCCACCGAAACCATAGAGAACCCCTTCGTGGTGGATCGGGGTCTGGAACTGGCAGCCGAACTCGGGCGAGGTCCACAGCACCCTCGGTTGGAAATCAGCCCCATACTGCAGCATGACCCCTCCGAGCCCGTAATCTTCCGTGAGAAAAACGCGATTTTCTCCGCAGGGAACCGGACTGGTGGCGTTGACGCTGGTGAAATTGTCCGAGCGCCAGGGAAATTCGCTGTCGATCCTGCCGTCGAGCGGATTGAGGCAGAGCAATCCGCCGTGGGGAGGTTTGGCCATGCCGCCGGCAAAAACGAGGACGCGGTCTTCGCCGTTGATCTGTGTCAGGACGGGTGAGGCATAGCTCCCGTTCCAAGCGTGATCGGCCTGCCAGACGAGGTCGCCGTTCCTTTTGTCGAAGGCCACGACACAGGCCTGGTCCGCTCCCACCTGGACGATAAGAGTGTCGCGATAGACCAGGGGGCAAGAACCGTAGCCGAAGAAAAACGGCGAAGGACCGAAGAGATCGGGCAGCTTTTTTTGCCAAACGATCTCACCGTCATCGAGCTGGAAACAAAAGAGATCCCCGTCGTTGCCCAGGGTGTAAACCTGCTTGGTCTCCGGGTCGATCACCGGACTGGAACGGGGGGCGTCAACGATCCCGTAGCTCTGCGAGACATCGACCGGATAGGAATGCTCCCAGAGCGCCGCCCCCGTCGCGGCGTCGAGACAGCGGATTTGCTCCTGTTTGTCCACCTGGTGCATAAAGACGACCTTGCCATCCGCCACAACAGGACCGGCATGTCCCCGGCCCCGCTCCACTTCCCAAAGAACTTTCAGACCCGACTCGGGAAAATTGAAATCAAGTCCGGTTTCAGCGCTGTGGAG
>CAYLJC010000213.1:1946-5581 GCA_964383345.1 uncultured Akkermansia sp.
GAGATCCTGACGCGGACCGAGAAAATGCGGCCAGTCTTCGCCGGGGAGGAGGGCAGGGAAAAGCGAAAGAAGCAGAACGCAGATCGGAATCAGGCGCGGAATCGGGGAAATCATGATCGAAGGTAGACGAAATCGGGAGGATTGGGTTGCCGTTTTTCGGGGATTCGGAGTGCGAGCGCGCTCAGGCCCGCCACTTCAGCGCCCGGGTCGCCGCAAACAACGGCATCCAACCGTGCAGACGGGTCGATTCTTCGTCCCAATCGTCCTCATAGAATCCGGTGATCGCAAAGCCGACCCGACATTGCCCGCCAAGTTGTGTCTCCCAGCTGTGGCTGTATTCCAAACTCAGTTGGGCTTCCAGTTGCGCCTCAAGCAGGGCCGAGTCGGCGGATTCGATGTCGGCGTAGGGGAGGCGGTGGATGACACGCAGCTCCCCCGTCTCTTCGAGGATTTCGTGGTCGAAGAGAAAAAAGGCCGGATTCATGAACCCACAGAGGAGCTGCCCGCCCGGCTTGAGGACGCGATAACACTCCCGCCAGATCGGATCGAGGGTCTCGGCGAAGACATTGGACACGGGATTAAAAATGAGATCGACCGAGCCGCTTGCGATCTCCGAGAGGTCGGCCATGTCGCCCTGCTGCGTCTCGACCTCCAGCCCGTGGCGGGCGCAAGTCGCCTCGTCTTTTTCCAACTGCACGTCCGAGGCGTCGAAAGAAACGACCTCCGCTCCGGCGGCCGCGAAAATCGGCACCTGCTGTCCGCCCCCGCAGGCGAGAGCGAGGATTTTCACTCCGGTGAGATCGGGAAAGGCCGGGAACCAACCCGCCGGGACCGGACGGTTCGGCGTCAGGAGGACAGACCAGTCGCCCGCCTTCGCCGCCTCGATCACCTCGTCCGGATACGGCGTGCTCCAGCGGCATCCCTCCAGCGACTGCAGGTTCCAGGCATTGCGGTTGTATTCGGTGATATTCATGGCGTGGCGCGGTCGCGGAAATCCCTGCTGGGATAGGCGACTGTAGCGCGGAATCGCCTCCCGCCAAGAGGCGGAAAATGGGAATGGAGAATGTCCCAAGAGATTCGGGAGGAAATCAGGAAAAGCTTGTCTTCCTTTCGCTTCACGCGCTCATCGGACTCCACACTTTCTCGAACCCAAACCGCTCAAAGTGCTTTGCATTCGCCGTCGCGAAATGGGTGACGCCGTGGTGTCGAAGCGTGAAGGCGAGACGGGCGTCGATGATGTGGCGGAAGCCGGTCTTCGTCCTGGCAGCCCAATTCCAGAGCGGTTTGGCAACATCGGGTTCGTAGTCGCCGAACTCCCACGCAGGATTGCAGCGGAGGGCGTCACAGAAGGCGGTGGCTTCTCGGACGGTCTTGGGTTTCTTGAAGACGGCGGGGTTGCGGAGCTGCATGTATAGTTCCACCAGCACGAGGCCGCAGAGGAGAAAACGCTCCTTGCCTGCGGCTTCCTCCTCAAAAAACCGGCGTGCGCCGTCATGATGCGGCGAATCGGGATTGGCCGCGTAGAGAAAAAGATTGGTATCGGCGGAGAGGATCATGACGCGCTGCGTTCAAGCATCGCATCGGCTTCCGGGCGAAGATTGGCAGGATCCGTGAGAAAATCACCGCCGCAATCGAGCGTGGGGAAGCGCCAGACGTTCTTTGGTTTCGGTCCTTCCGGGAAGCGGGTGACAAAGTGTTCCGCCGCCTTGCGCATCACCTCCGAGAGCGACCAGTCCTGCTGCTCGGCGATTTCTTTGAGCCGCTGGTAGAGCGGCTCCGGGAACTGAATCTGGGTGCGCGTCATGATGATATTTATACATCATCCGGAAGGTGGTGTCAATGCTACGCCAACCGGGAGCCAACCCACTCCCTGTTTCCGTCCCGGTCTCACTCCAGCGACTGGTTCTCCGTGCTGTCGAGGCGGAACCGCACCTCCTCGGAGTCGGGAAAATGGACCAGCAGTTCGTAGGTCTCCGCGAAACCGTTGGTGCGGTATTGGAGCCGGTCCGGCTCCGATCCTTCTTGATACGGAGTGCCGCTCCAGGGATTCAGAATGGTTTCTTCGAGGAAGCCGGCCTCGGTCAGGAGTGTGACGAGAGCGCCTCCCTTCATCGCCTTTTTCGGATACAATTCCTCCGCGACGTGATAGCGCTGCAAGCCCTCCTGCACCGTCAGCAGCATCTCCCGGACGCGGCGCTCGGTGCGCTTTTCCGCCAGGGGCAGGCCGATCAGCACACCTCCCGCACCGATCACCACGAGCAAACCGACGAGGCGGAAGAAAAGAGATTTCGGTTTCCGTTTCATCTTTTGTCCAAGCGCGCTTATCCCAACCAAACCGATTGCGGGACAAAATACAGCGCCGCGGCCACCGCCAAAAGCACCAGCCCCATCCAGTCCCGTTGTGAAAATTGATCCTTCCCGCTCCGCCTCCGCACGAACTCGAGGAGCCAACCCGTGGGACATCCGAACTTGCAGTACACCATCGGATACCACAGCGAGAGCGCCAAACCGACCAGCGCGACGAGGATCGTCGCCAGCCCCGCGCCTTTGAGGAGATAGGCGTCGAAGGGTTCGATCCCCGCGAGATCGAGATCGAGCTGGAGAAAAGAGACCGCCAGCACCACCATCAGCAGCATCACCGGAATAATCCGACCGACCCACTTGCCGTCGTCGGAGATCGGACGCTTCCACCTCGCCGGAATGACCTTCATCGCCCAGCGCTGGAGATTTCCGTGCGGACAAATGAACTGGCAATAGACCGGTTGTTTCGTGAACCACGGCAGCAGAAAAGCCGCCGCGACAAAGAGGACCAAACCGGGTGTGGTCTCCCAGGGAACCCTGTTGCCTATCCAACCAATCAAGAGCGACTGGGCGATGAGGTCTCCCATCCAAAAGCCCAGCCCCAGAATCGTCGCCACCGAGAAGAGCCAACGCCAGCGCTGCCAGGTCTTGTTCTTCCAAAACGCGAAGAGGCAGCCGAGAGCGAGAAAGCCCAGCAGGACCCCGTCGCGCCAACCGACACGCAAGGACGTGGACCGTCCCTCCCCGCCCTCCGCCACCGCGAGACGATGGGTGATGCTTTTGCTGATCGCCTCACTCGTCCGCGTCGCCCCGGAAACGCCGTAGATGCCGGCCTCGTGAAAATCCGTGATCTCCGCGATCTCGCTCCAGAGCCTCCCGTTCCACTCTTCCATGAACAAATAATCGAGCTTCACATCCTCGACGTGGCTGGGAGTGTCGTAGCTGTGTCGGATCGCCACGCCGAGCCCTTTGTCCTCCGTATCAAACACCACGAGGACATCGCTCGGACCCGAATACCCCACGATTTTCCGCGAGTGGGGCAAAGTGCGCACCGCATAGCCGATGGCCTCGCCCGCCCCGTCGTAGACCGTGAGGCCGCCGCGGGGACCGGGATCGACGCGGAGGCGCTCCGCCGTGGGAAGAAAAGGTTTCACCTCCGACACCGTCACCGGCCAATCCCCCTGCACCCGCAGATTCGCGGCCTGGCTCCGGATGAACCAGGCGATCGCGAGGAGGACCGCAATGCGATAGAATTGGAGAAAGGCCGATTTGATAGGCGGACTGTAGCGCGGAATCGCCTCCCGCCAAGAGACAGGAAAACGGAATGTCCAAAG
>CAYLJC010000214.1:0-5535 GCA_964383345.1 uncultured Akkermansia sp.
CCAAGGGTCCGGTTGGGTTGCGCGGGGTCATCGTCGATGTCGATGAGGAGAGCGGCCGGGCCCTCGCCATCCGCCGTTTCGCCGAAGATGTGGCGGAGTGATCCGCTTCTCCCGCTCCGGTCGGCACCGATGATTTTTCGCCAGTTCACAAGTCCTGCTCTCCAGCCTCAGCCAGAATCAGTGACTTCAGGTCCGTATGAATGAAAAACCGAGCCTCAGTCTGGAGCTTTTCCATTTCTCCCCGAACCGATGCGATTCGTCCCACCTGTTTCGCGTGCAGCAATTCTCCGAGCACGCCAACCACCTTCAAACCCCGTTCCCTCGCCAATTCACGACCGGCCCGGTCGTCGAGGAGGATCTTGTCCGCTCGCTTCAATTCAGCCAGCGCAACGGCTGCGCACTCGCCGGGATCGGCGCGTTCGAGATAGGCGGACAAATCCAAGGAATCCGGAAGCTCCTCCACGACGAGCCAGCCCCTCTCCATGGCTTCCTGGATGGCCCATCTCCCTTGGGCATGCGCAAGGCCGTTCAGTTCCCGGCGCACCATTGAAGGGATCGTGATCGTCTCGTAACGATCCCTCAACAGGTGGAGCCGTCCGGCGATGGCGAGGTTGCTCAGCGGCGATGTATTACTCACCACGAGCATCGGCGATATCCTCCACGGCCTCGGTCAGGCCGTAATCCCGGGGTATCCCCCGTTCGGCGAGTTCACAAGCAAATGCCATCCTGTCCAGATCGGCCATGGTCGCCGCCCGCCCGAACGTCAGCCACCGCTTCGCGTAATAGCGGGTCGCCAACTCGATGCGCATATGACGCTCCCGTTCCCCCGGCCCAAGAGGAAGTTGGCTCAGTACTTCGTCGTCGACTTCGAGGGTAATGCTCACGATCAGAGTGTAGCTCGTCTCGCGGAGGAACGCAACATACCGGTCTCCGTTGACATGCCCTCCGGGGCGCAGACTCCCTGAACGGAGAAATTGCCTGTCCCCGTGAATGCTCCAGCCACTTCATTCCATGGCTGCCTGGATGGCCTATTTCCCTTGGGCATGCGCAAGGCCGTTCAGTTCCCGGCGCACCATCGAAGGGATCGTGATCGTCTCGTAACGGCGGACTGACGGATCCGCGTGAATCCGCTATCCGGGATTCGCTGTCACAGCGTGCCCCCGGAGACATGTCGTGCTAGGATCCGCCAATGAAACCGCCCTCCGCCGCCCTCGCGCTCTGTTTGCTCCCCGCCGTGCTTTTGGCCGGCGATGTCGTCACCCCGACCGATTCCGACTGGCACGGCTACACCAAACAGTCTTTCGATTTCGAAGGACACAAGGCTTTTGTGGTGCTCCCGAAGCAGCCCGCTCCGGGGCATCCCTGGGTCTGGCGGACGTCTTTTCCCGATTTCCACGCCGAGGTCGATCTCGAACTGATCGAGGGTGGCTTTCACATCGCGCATCTCGACGTGGTGTCCCAGCTCGGAAGCGACACATCCCTCGCGAAGATGGACCGTTTTTATGATCTCGTCAGGAAAAAATGGGGCCTGTCCGCCAGGCCCGCCCTCGAGGCGGTGAGCCGGGGCGGACTGCACGCCTACCGCTACGCCGCCACCCGTCCCGACCGGGTCGCCTGCATCTATGCCGACACTCCGGTGATGGATTTGAAAAGCTGGCCGCTGAAGTCGGCCAAAGCCAAGGGTCCCCTCGCCGATGCCCTGAAATACTACGGGTTCGCCGACGAAGCCGCCCTCGTCGCCTACCGGGAAGGGCCGCTCGATCTTCTCCCGGCCATCGCGAAGGCGAAAATCCCCCTGCGGCACATCATCAGCCCGAACGATCTGGTGGTGCCTGCCGAGGAAAACACCCTCGAGGCGAAGCGCCGTCTCGAAAAACTCGGCTGGACCATGGACCTGCTGGTCGTGGATCCTGTCACGACGACGAATCAAGGCCATCATTTTCCTCTCGTCGGGATTCCCGAATCGGTTGCGTTCATCCGCCGACATGCGGCGGCGGAGTGAAGGCGGCGGAGTGAATCTCCCGCAGGCGGTCGGTCGGTTTTCCGCGTTGCCGATAGGCGAAGTGTGGTTCAAGCTGCGCCAACACAAAAACCAATGGATTCCTCCTCCGCCTACCAAATCGGGCAAGTCCTCGGGGTGATGGTGAGCTGTGTGCTGATGCTGCTCATCCCCGGTGCCTTTGTCTTCACTCTCGTCATGGCCCTGACCCGGAAGACACGCGGGTGGATCATCGGTGCGGTAGTGAGCGCAGTGGTCGGATTGCTCCTCATCGGGGGCATCCTCGCGTCCGGCGTCTACCTGGCTACCAAGGCGAACAAGGAGGTTCAGGTCTTCACTTCGTCGGACCAACTGTGTTCGATCACCGGAGCCTCGGGATGGCGCGTTCTCGATCTCGAGGCTCCCGACGCGACCCTTCAGATCGGGAATCTCTTCGCCGAGGAGTATCTCATGGTGATCCCCGAGGGAAAAAGCGAGCTGAGTGGGATTGCGGGAACGGAGGGAATCGACTTGATCGAGTTTTCGAAAATGGCTTCCGCGCAAACCGCCCTCGCCGTGGAGGACGCGGACACCAGCGCGCTCGTGGAGGCGGAGTTCGGGGGACGACGAGGATATCAGCAGGAGATGAGCGGGAGCATCGCGGGAAACAAGATTTCGTATCTGCTCAGCTACGTGGAGGGGAAGGATCACTTGTACCAGATCATCGCGTGGACTCTCACTGATCGGAAGGAGAAGACATTCCCGCGCCTTCGAGAGGCGGTGGCCACTTTTTCGGAGGCGGCGGTTCCCTGAACGTTTTTCGGGCTGTGGGAAAGAGTTTTGGTGTCGGAATGACGCGGGACGTGCGATCCTGCGGAGACCCCGTTGCGCCAGGTCGGGCGGGCCGGTCCGTTGTGAACGTGTGAAAAGATATGAGCCAGTGGTTGGAAGACAGAGTGGGATTCAAGGGGAAAACGCCGCCGCCCGGACGGTCCGATGACCGGCGCGCCTTGGAATACATCAATCTCAAACTCGCGGCGCGCGGGTTTCCCATCGTCGGCGACGAGGCGGATTTTCCCTTCCTCGAAATGGGGCGGTCGCTCATCCTGAACTTCCAGGAGCGGGTCCGCCTGCTCAAAAGCCACCGCTCTCCGGTGGATCGCCACATTTCCGACTGGCTCGACCGCTACCTCGCCGACACCGGTGTTTTCACCGCGGACGAGCCGAAGCTGCCCGACCCGCTCATTCTCGAACGACACGGGCTGGCCCGGCTCCTCTCCCTGCCCTCGCAGGGCGACAAGTTCGAATCCTCCATCGTTTCGAGCTACCGCACCTGGCAGGGGGTTTGTCACAATCCGGCGAAGGACCGGCGCACCACCCAGGGCGTTTTCCACGTGGCCGAGGGCGGGCTCCCCATCGCGGCGGACAAGCTGAGCGTGCCGAAGACGACCTTCGCCCATCTCCTCAAGGCGGCGCTGGATCCGCCGGAGGAACTCCTCGTACTGCCTTTCACCAGTGAGCAGGAAAATCCCGTGCGTGCCTTCGCCTCTCTCCTGCTGCGCCCGGTCGTCAGCCCCGAGGTTCCCGGATTTTCCCGGGAAAAAACCATGGAGAGCCGCTTTTTCGCCCCGGGCAATCTCGTGAGCAATCTCGATTTCGTGGAGTCCATCTTTGGCAATGCGGGCGATCCTTTCCTGCCCGAGAACGACGCCCGGCTCGATGTCGAGCACTGGTCGGGGCACACCGGCTGCGTCATCCTCGCGCCCCATCTGGTGAACCTGCGCAAGAAGGACGTGGGACTGCCGCACGTCTCCGAGGCGACGGACCTCCAGAGGCGCGACGGGATGTGCTGGTCGGAGGAAGACGAACTCTACAACAACGGTTCGGCTTTCAAGATCACCGCCCGCGACGCCGACGGGGTGATCGTCACCCTGATCGCGGACAATTATTTCGGCTACTGCAAGAAGGAGGTGAAGACCCAGATCAGCTACGCGGCGAATCTCTACGGTCTCGTCGAGGAAGAACATGCCGGCGGGGCGCTGGTGTGTCCCAGCTTCGATCTTGGAGAGGATTTCCAGCTCGATCCCTACCGCCGCGACGCCGATCACACCTTCGAGGAGGCCACCACCCTGCTCGGCGATCTCATCGAGGTGAAACCCGAAGGCTACGCGGTGGATCGCACTTACAGTGACATCATCCTCATCCCGGAAGACTCCGAACTCGATCTCACGACCCAGGCGGTGACCTGGAAAAAAGACGGGGAAAAACAAACCGTCCCGCTCCAGCCGAACCGCACCTACATGCTTCCGTCAGGGTACAAGGTGGAGATGCGGAAACCCTCTTCGGGGCAGCGCTGGCGCCTTGTCGGAACCAATGCGGAAGGCACCTTTTGCCACAAACCCTGCACCGTTTCCGGCGGAGGGAAGTCCGAGATTTCCAAGTCTCTCGCCGATGCGATGGAAGAGGGTCCGGTGATCATGCCCAAGTTCGATCAGGACATGATCTTGGTGGAGAAACTCCTCGCCCGCGACTACGGCGACCGGGCCAGAAATCCCCGCGTCCCCGGAGCCCCGAGCCGTCCCATCCTCGATCCGAGGCGTTCCCTCGGCTCGGTCATGCGCCTGTTCTCCCAGAGCGACGAGTTCACCGACGAGTACAACGAATTCATCGCGACGATTCCGCGCACGGTGAAGGATTTTATTTTCACCCTCAAACGATATTGGAAAGAAGATTGGGGCGACGACTGGCGGAGCCGTTTCCGCGTCGATCGCATCAATGGCGAGCAAGGGTCCCAACTGAAATACCGGCTCGCCACGGTGATGACCCGCTACCTCCGCGTCGGGTTCGAACTCGACGGCTCGTGGCGCATGTTCGGATTGCGGAAAGACTTTTCCCCCGCGACAAAACTCCAGCGCGAGGACGACATCACCGCCTCGATCACCGTGCCCGCAGCGCGGCTGGATCGTTCCCTGATGCATCCCGATGTCGATTTTCCGAGCTACAAGTTCGCGCAAAACTGTGAGTACCGTCTCTTCCAGCGCCCCGACGACGCGATTCATCGCGGTTACGACAAACAAACCGAACTCGATTTTTCGCGGGGCGGGAACTACTTTTCGAATTACGAGCCACAGAGCCGGGAGGCGGTCAAGAGCCTCGTTTCGGATGCGATCCGCTTTGATTATTTCACCGCGCCACTGAAGCAAACCCTGCTCGCCTTCGCCGAAGCGGAGGGCAGTCCCGGCTACGCGATCAGCTCGGCCCATCCGCGCCTTGTCAATGGCTCGCCGAGCCAGAATCCGCGTTATCTCCAGAATCGTCCCGACCTGGAAAATCCCCGCGCCGAATATCTCGGTGCACTGGGGGCGCGGCTCTACCGCCGGATCCCCGCCGGAAAACCGGTTCTCAATCCGGTTCACGCGGTCCTGCCGGGGCGGCGCAACAATCCGGCCGACCGTGACGCCGGGATCGGAGCCCTCGCGGTCTATGGTCCGATCCACTACCAGGAGCTGCCCGAGCTCTTCATGGACTTTATCGCCAGCCTCACCGGCAAATCCCCC
>CAYLJC010000215.1:0-4193 GCA_964383345.1 uncultured Akkermansia sp.
CACCCTCTTCCTCGACGAGATCGGCGAGATCGATCTGAACACCCAGGTGAAACTGCTTCGCGCCATCGGCGAACGCACCGTCGAGCGGCTCGGTTCCAACAAGCCCATAAAAGTGGATGTCCGCGTGGTCGCGGCGACCAACAAGGATCTCAGTGAAATGGTGCGGGAGGGCACTTTTCGGGACGACCTTTTTTTCCGTCTCAATGTCGTCTCTCTCCTGATGCCGCCCCTGCGCCAACGCAAGGAAGACATCCTCCCGCTCGTCGATGCCTTTCTCAAGGAATTCACCGAAGAGAACGGCAAGGCGGCCATGGAGCTCACCAGCGAGGCGATGGAGGCGCTCTACGAGTATGACTGGCCCGGCAATGTCCGCGAATTGCGCACCGTGATCGAACACGGCGTGGTGATGTCGAACACACCGAAAATCGGGATGCGGCATCTCCCGCCTTTTCTCAAGGACAACTCGCTCGGCCATCTCCGTGAGGCGGAAAAAAGAGGTGTCGGGTCTTCCGCTCCCGCCCGCGCCGCCGCTGTCGATCCTTTTGCCGAAGGTGATCTCAATCTCGCCCGGATGGAGGAAAAGATGATACGCCTCGCTCTCGAACGCACCGGGGAGAACCGCACCGAAGCGGCTCGGCTCCTCGGAATTTCACGCCGCACGATGCAACGAAAACTCAAGGAGATGGGGTTGGTGGAGGACTGACCGGCCCGTCCGCGCCGCTATTCCCTCCCGTCGAGGGTCGCGAACTTCCGCTCGACGCGGGAGAAGAGATATTCCTTCAGTTCGTCTCCCTCGAGCTTCGCAATGGATTCGTTGAGGAAGCCGAGACTGATGATTTTGCGAGCGTCCTCGGCGGGAATGCCGCGGGCCTGCAGGTAAAAAATCTCTTCGTCACTGATCTGGCCCGCCGTCGATCCGTGCGAGCACTTCACCTGGTCGGCGTCGATCTCGAGTCCGGGCATGGAGTTGGCCTCGGCTTCCTCACTGCCGAGCAGGTTGCGGCAGGTCTGGAAGGAGTCGGTGTGGTGGGCGCCCGGTTTCACATGGATGAGCCCCGAGAAGATGGTGCGGGATTTGTGGTAGAGCGCGTTTTTGAAAAAGAGGTCACTGGTGGTGTGCTGCGCCTCGTGCGACTGCAGGGTGCGCTGGTCATATTCCTGGATGCCGCTGGCGAGGTTGGCGCTGAAAATCTGACAATCGGCCCCGCTGTCGACCATGCGGTTGAGGGATTCGTTGCGGGCCCAGGCGGCTCCGAGGTTGAGAAAGGCCACCTTCACCGCCGCGTCGCGACCGGCGCGGCTGCTGTGAATCTGGACATGCTTCGCTCCGTTGTCACTGAGACTCTGGAGGGCGACATACTGGATTTTCCCCCCGCGATCCGCGAAGAGGTCCACCATGCCGACGTTGAGGGTCTGCTCGGAGGCGGTGACGGACTCGAAGACATCGACCACGGAAACCGAGGCGTGATCCTCGGCCACAACAAGAGTGTGGGGGAAGATGGCCCGCGCTTCCCCGCCGCTGAAGTGATGAACCAGGACCGGCTTCTCGCTGGCACAGCCCTTCGGGAAATGAACGAAGAGTCCGCTCAGGGTGGCCGCCCCGTGGAGCGCCGCGAATTTGTCTCCGCCGAGGCTTTTTTCCTCCTGCAGGAAATGGGCGCGGACGAGATCGCCGTGTTTCACGAGCGCTTCCTTCAGGGGAAGACAGATCGCGCCCGCCGGGAGATCGGCGGTCTCGGAGTAGACGAGGCGGTTGTTCGCAAACACAAAATGCGCCGCGAAGTTCTCGGGACGCCCCGCCATGGCGCGGGCGACCAATGCGGCGGGATCCGTGGCCGGATCGGCGGGGGCGAGATCAGTGAAGCGGATCTTTTTCAGGTCCGCAAAACGCCAGTCCTGGTTTTTCCGCGTGGGAACGGGCAACTCGTGGTAGCGCGCCCAGGACTTCTCCTGCATCTCGCGGTACCACGCGGGTGCCTCGGCATCTGTTTCCGTGAGGGGAGGATTCGCGAACCAGACTTCGGCCGGTTCCGGCACAATGGTTTCCTCCTGGGACGTGACAAGCATGGACATGGGATCTGAGAAAAAAAGTGGGGGTGAGGTATTTTCGCGGAAGCACTTCAGCCGACGCTGCCTTCCATTTCCATATCAATGAGGCGCTTCAGTTCGACGCTGTACTCCATCGGGAATTCGCGGACGAGATCGTTGACAAATCCGTTCACGCTGAGGCTCATCGCCTCGCCTTCGCTGAGACCACGCTGTTTCATGTAGAAGATCTGGTCTTCGCTGACCTGGCTGACGCTGGCCTCGTGCTGGGTGGAGTGCTGGTTGCCCCGCACGGTGATCGCCGGATAGGTGTCGGTGTTGCTGTTTTTGTTGATGAGGAGGGCGTCACATTCGGTGTTGTTTTTGCAGCCCTTGAGGTGGCGGGGAATGTGGACGAGACCGCGATAGGTGGACTTGCCGGTGCCCACGGAGATGGATTTGGCGACGATGTTGGAGGTCGTCTCGTCGGCGGCGTGGATCATTTTGGCCCCGGTGTCCTGGTGCTGGCCATTGTTGGAGAGGGCGATGGAAATGACCTCGCCGCGGGCCTTGCGGCCTTTCATGATGACGCCGGGATATTTCATCGTGAGGCGCGAGCCGATGTTGCAATCGATCCAGCGGATCTCCGCGTTTTCATGGGCGAGTCCGCGTTTGGTGACGAGGTTGAAGACGTTGTTCGACCAGTTCTGCACGGTGATGTACTGGATCTTGGCGTCCTTCATCGCGACAAGTTCAACGACCGCGCTGTGCAGGGTCGCGGTCTCAAATTTCGGGGCGGTGCAGCCTTCCATGTAGGTGACCTCGGCCCCTTCATCGACGATGATGAGGGTGCGCTCGAACTGCCCGAAGTTCTCCGCGTTGATGCGGAAATACGCCTGCAGCGGGTGTTTCACCTTCACGCCCGGCGGCACGTAAATGAAGCTGCCCCCGGAGAAAACGGCGCTGTTAAGCGCGGAAAATTTGTTGTCTCCCGTCGGGATGACTTTGCCGAACCACTTGCGGAAGATCTCGGGGTGTTCGCGAAGGCCTTCGGTCGAGTTGACAAAAATGACCCCCTCTTTGGTGAGGGCTTCTTTCACGTTCGAGTAGGCCGACTCGCTGTCGAACTGGGCCTCGACCCCGGCGAGAAACTTGCGTTCTTTCTCGGGAATGCCGAGGCGCTCGAAGGTTTCCTTGACGTCGTCGGGTACTTCGTCCCAGCTCCGCGTCGGGGTCTGTCCCTTGGCGAGGTAGTAGCGAATGTCGTCAAAGATGATGTTCTCGAGGTCCTTGCTCGCCCAGTGCGTCGGCATGGGTTTGGAGAAAAAGACCTTCAGCGCTTTCTGCCGGAACTCGCGGATCCACTCGGCCTCTCCCTTGATGTTCGAGATATAATCAACCGTGCCCTCGTTGAGACCGTAGCCCGCATCGTGGGTATAATCTTCGGGGTAGGAGAAATTGCCTTCGTCCCGGTCGATATTGACCGCTTCAAGTGTCGCGCTGTCAGCCGTGGCCATGTTGTTCAGGGGGTAAATGTAAAATAATCGTCGGGGGCGTTTTCCCACCGGTCAGGCGGGAACAAGTTCTTCCGTCACCCAGTCGTAGCCTTTCTCCTCCAGCTCGAGGGCCAGCTCCTTGTCGCCGCTCTTGACGATGCGTCCGTCGTGCAAAACGTGGACGACGTCGGGAACAATGTATTCGAGAAGCCGCTGGTAATGGGTGATGACCAGAAAACCGCGCTCGGGGGAGCGCATCGCGTTGACTCCCGCGGCAACGATGCGGAGCGCGTCGATGTCGAGTCCGCTGTCGGTTTCGTCGAGGACCGCGTAGGTCGGCTCCAACATCATCATCTGGAGGATCTCGTTGCGCTTTTTCTCGCCGCCGGAGAATCCCTCGTTGACCGAGCGCCCGGTGAATTTGCGATCCATCCCGAGTTCGTCCATTTTGAGATACATCTCCTTGTAAAAGGCGACCGCATCGATTTCCTCCCCCTTGGGCAGGCGGGCCTGACGTGCGGCGCGGAGAAAGTTCGCATTGCTCACCCCCGGGATTTCGTGGGGGTATTGGAAGGCGAGGAAAAATCCGGCACGGGAACGCTCGTCGATCTCCAGTTCGAGGAGATTGGTGTCGTCGAGCATGACGGTGCCGTCGGTGACGACGTAGTCCTC
>CAYLJC010000215.1:4203-5004 GCA_964383345.1 uncultured Akkermansia sp.
GGCGAGGGTGGACTTGCCCGATCCGTTCGGACCCATGATGGCGTGGACTTGCCCCTTCGGAATCTCCAGGGTGAGGCCTTTCAGTATTTCGGTGCCCTCGACGGTGGCGTGCAGGTTATCAATTTTCAGGGACTGACTCATGTTGGGTAAAATTTCAGGATTGTCCGGACTCGGCGCAGCATTGGGAGCAACGATCACAAATGCCGCAGATGCCGCGCATCGCGACATGCATCTCTTCAAGGCGGCAGCCCTCGGGGAGGGACCAGACCGAAGCCGCATCGGCATTGCTCTCCAATCCGATGTCGAAGACCTTGTTGCAACCGGTGCAGAAAAAGTGGGCGTGGGGCTGGAGATTCGGGCAATAACGCGAAGCTTCGCGGTCGATGTTGACCTGCTTGATCGCCCCTGCCCCGGTGAGGGTCTCCAGGCAATTGTACACCGTCGCCAGGGAAATCGTGGGCATGCGCTCCTTGGCCGTGACATACACCTCCGACGCGGTCGGATGGGTCGAACCGAGGTCGGTGAGCACCTCGTAGACGACCTGGCGCTGCTTCGTCATGCGAAGCCCGCCGAAATCTTCGGTGACCTTGGAATCTGTGCGTTGTCGTGCCATCGTACTGGGTTACGCCACCAATAGCCAAAAGGTTATCTAGATCAAGAATTATTCTAAGAATCTCTCGATCTTCCCCGCCGCCCCCCGTGTTGCGCCCCCGTTTTTCCTGTCTTTCCCCCTCACTTTGGGCCATCCTTGTCCCATGCTTCGTCCGTCCCTGAAAACCTCCGGCTGCCTCGCGCTGCTTT
>CAYLJC010000215.1:5014-5513 GCA_964383345.1 uncultured Akkermansia sp.
CTTCACCCGGGACGGCTCCGACTTCGTGAGAACGACCTATTTCGGGGTTCAGGACGGAACCGTGCCACAAAACCCGCGCGAGTGGCGGGGCGGTCGCTACTATGATTTCCCGGACTGGAGCGTCAACCCCGAGCTTCCCAATGATGTCTTTACCTTTGCCCGGCTCCGCTACACCTCCGGGACCTGGATGGGACGGCGGGAGAAGTGGCTGATCGACTACCCGGACAGCGAACTGAATTTCTCCTACCGGCTCCAGCAGCTCACCTCTCTCGAAGTCGATCCCAGGGGTGCCATCGTCGACATCGACGCGGAGCAGTTGCGCCATTATCCCTTCGTCTACATGATCGAACCGGGGGACATTTGGATCACCAACGAGGAGGCGCAGATTCTCCGCGAGTATCTCCTCAACGGTGGATTCATCATGGTCGATGATTTCTGGGGCCACTACGAATGGAAAAATTTCGAGCGCGCCCTGCGACAGATTTTTCCGGACCGCGAG
>CAYLJC010000216.1:0-5501 GCA_964383345.1 uncultured Akkermansia sp.
CGACTGAGCGAGGATTTCACGAAGTAGTTTTGTCCCCCGCCTCCCGAGACGAATGCAGAAACACCGAAACAAAGCGGGTGCCGTCCCGCTCAGCGAGCACAGCCGCTCCGAGATCACCGCGATTCTCAAAAAAGTCCGCAAGATCGAGCTGCGCACCAAGGGGCTCGTCCGCGAGAGTTTCGGCGGGGAATACCACAGTTGCTTCAAGGGCGAAGGCATCGACTTCGAAGACTTCCGCGAGTACCAGCCCGGCGACGAAGTCCGGGCGATCGACTGGAACGTGACCGCCCGGATGGGACATCCTTTTGTGAAAAAATTCACCGAAGAGCGCGAGATGACCGTCTTTGTCTGCGTCGACATCAGCGCTTCGGGAAACTACGGCAGCGTCGGTCCGAGCAAGCGCGAAATGATGGCCGAAGTCGCCGCCCTGCTCACCTTCAGCGCCCTGCAGAACAAGGACAAGGTCGGCCTGGTCCTCTTCACCGACGAAGTAGAACTGTATCTGCCGCCGAAAAAAGGCACCGCCCACTCCCTCCGCCTCATCCGCGAGATCCTCCTCTTCGAACCCGCCGGCCACCGCACCTCCCTCGCCGCCCCCATCCATCTCCTGAAAAACGCGGTGCGGAAACGCTCCCTCGTTTTCCTGCTCTCGGACTTCCTTTTCCACGAGGATCTCAGCACCGACCTGCGCATCGTCAACCGCAAGCACGACCTCGTGGCGATCCAGGTCAGCGACCCGGCCGAGCTGGCCCTCCCCGCCGCCGGACATGTCCGTCTCGAGGATCCCGAAACCGGACGCCAGATCGAAGTCAACACCTCCAGCCCCCGGGTCCGGCACGCCTACCAGGCCGAGGCGAGGCGCTGGCAGGAGGAAATCGACCAGCAGTTCAAGCGCCTCTCCATCGACAAAATCTCGCTGCGGACCGACGAGGAATACCACGGAGCGCTCCACCGATTTTTCAAACGCCGTCGGGAAACCGCGACCTGAACCCCGTCTTCCGGCCATGTCCGCCCCCCTCTTCTCTCTCTCCCTCCTCGCCCGGCAGTCCGCCGCCACCTCCGATGAGCTCTACGACATCATCGAAGTCGCTCCCGAGGAATCGATCCGGCCGCTCCTCTTCTACGGCCTCCTCGTTTTCCTCCTCCTCGTCGCTGCGGTCCTCGCAATCTGGTATTTCCTGCGCTCGCGGAAGCCGACCCCTCTGCGAGAATCTCCCGCCGTGATCGCCGGACGGCAGTTGCGGGAACTGGAGCGGACCGGAGCGGAGACCGAGCCGAATCGCTACGCGCTCGCCCTCTCCGAGACGATCAAGGATTTCCTCGCAGCCACCTTCGCCGATCCGGTGCGCTACGAGACGACCGAAGAGTTCCTCGGACGCCTCTCCCGGGAAGGCACCAGACTGCCCCCCGCCGCTCAGCAGGAGCTACGCGAATTCCTCCTCGCCGCCGAGGAGGTCAAGTTCGGGAACGCCCCCGGCTCGGAGAACCGCGCCACCCCTCTCTTGCAAAAAGCCAAAAACCTCCTCACCCTCTGCACCTCGATCAACAGCGAGAGTCGCACCCGCTGAGACACAACCTGCGGTGCCGCACTCTCCCGGGACTGGGATTTCCGGGGAGACGGCGCGTTTCTGCCTCTTGCCCGGCGCGGACTTCATCCTATTTTCCCATCGCATCCCGATCCCGTTCCTCTCCATGAAACCCCTGCCCTTCCTTCCCCTTGTCCTGGCTCTGGCGGGACTCATGCTCAGCAGTTGCGGGACCTTCCAACGCGACTGGAAAAAAGCGGTCGCGGAATACCAGAGCGGGAAATCGACAGCTCCGGCCGGTCCCTGGACGGGCACCTGGACGACCGCGACCAACGGCCACACCGGTGCCCTCCGCGCCATCGTCACCCCCGCCGCCGACGAGCCCGGAAAATACGATTTTCACTACCACGCCACCTGGGCGAAACTCTTCTCGGGAGCCTACAAAGTGCGTTTCCCCGTGACCCGGCGCGGCGACACTTATCTGGCCAACGGAGAGAAAAAGCTCGGCCTCTTCGGAACCTTCGGACACAAGGCCACCCTTTCAAAACACTCGTTTCAAGCGACCTATTCGAACGACAGCGGCGACCTCGGCACCTTCTCCCTGCGACGTCCCGCGACCGAGTAGCCCGCAGTAGCCCGCAGTAGCCCGCATTCGTCACACCCCGATCCCGCGAATCCACGGCGTCACGGATGCCCCGCGAAGGACTCGTCCATCGGCCCGAGCATCTCCAGCCCGAGCGACCAGGTCAGGAGCGCTTCGCTGTCCTGCCTGACCTCGGGACGGGCGCTTTTGAGCACCACCGTGATCCGTTCCTTGCCATCGACGCTGGCACTGCAAACGAGGCAATTGCCCGCCGCGTAGGTGAATCCGGTCTTCATGCCGTTGCAACCCTCGAACCCGCCGAGCAGCCGGTTGGTATTGGTCAGTGTCTTCACGGTGCCGTCGTTGAACACAAAATCATAGCGCTTCGTTCCAACCATGGCGCGGATATCCGGGACCTGATAGGCCTCGAACGCCGCGATGGCAATGTCCCGCGCGGTGGAATACTGGCCCTTGGCGGGAAGACCGTGGGGATTGATGAAATGCGAATCGGTCATTCCGATATAGCGGGCATAGGTATTCATCTTTTGGGCGAACGCCTCCACGCTGCCGGCATTGTCGATCGCGAGGGTCGCCGCGATGTCGTTGCCGCTTTTCACGAGCAGGGCGGTGAGCATCTCCCGACGCGTATATCGTTCCCCCGGCTTCACCCCGATCACGGTGGGCTCGATCCGCAGAACCTCCTCGGGCACCTCGACGATCCGGTCGAGATCGCCTTCCTGACAAATGACCAGAGCGGTAACCAGTTTTTGGGTGCTGGCCACCGGGACGCGGGCGTGGGCTTCCTTCTTGTGGTAAAACTGCATCGTCTTCCCGTCGAGGACCGCGGCGTAACGTCCGTAGATCTCCGGAGCGGGAGGGCCGTTCCACGACTGCGGCGGAGGCAGTTTCTCGCGGCGTTCGACCACCTCCTCGCGCATTTCCATCCACTCCTCCAGGGAACTGACGGCTTCCTCGCGCTCCTTCGCGGTTTTCTCCCGCTCGATCAGGGCGTCCTCCCGGGCCGCGAGGGCCGCCTCCCGCTCTTTCAGCGTCCGCATGCGGCGGGAGAGCTGGTCGGCGATTCGCTCAAGCATCTCGATTCTGGCCTGCTCGGGCGATTTTTTTGCTCCTTCGGAAGGCGGTGTCACGGATTGTTTCCGCTCCGATTCCGACTCCGGGGTCTTCGTGGGAGCCGCCTCGGCGGTCGGCGCGGCGTCGGGTTCCTCCGCCCGCGGCGACACCGCCGGGAGGATGACAAGAAGGCACAGGAGCCAGGATACACCGAACTGAAGAGGCCGCATCGTAATCGTGGTCAATGGAATCGTTGTCGCCAAGGGAACGGGGTGCGCGCGCATCCGATGCTCCCGCTCCGCAATACAACAAAGACGCGTCGGCTTTGCAAGGATGGATTTCCGACTCGACGCGAGAACCGCGCCGCCGCAGCCTCGTGAGAATTTTCCCCAAGCCCGACTTTTTCGTGTATCCTCCCGATTTTCCCTTTCCCCCTCGTCAGGATCGGGCAAGGTTCCGACCGATCCGTTTCGACCAGCAGCTTCATGAAGATCATTGCCATAGCCAACCAAAAAGGCGGTGTTGGAAAAACCACCACGTCCGTGAACCTCGGTGCGTGTCTGGCCGAAAAGGGCGTCCCGGTCGTCGTCCTCGATCTCGACCCGCAGGCGAATTCGACGAGCGCGCTCGACTTTGTGCCGGGAGACAACCCCAGCATCTACCAGCACCTCATCGGCGGAGGCAATGTCGCCGAACTTGTCCTCCCGACGAAATATCCGCAACTCTCCCTCATCCCCTGCGACATGGACCTCGCCGGATGTGAGATCGAGATGGCCCGCGAAGACGATCACCTCGTCCGGCTGAAGAATCTTCTCGCCCCTTTCAAGGCCACCGCCCCCTTCGAGTATATGCTGGTGGATTGTCCGCCCTCCCTCGGCGTGCTCATGACCTCCGCCCTCGCCGCCGCCGACGAACTCATCGTGCCGCTCCAGTGCGAGTATTTCGGTCTGGAGGGGCTCTCCAAAATCGTCGGGGTCCATCAGCAAATCCGCGACTCCGGGGCCAATTCCGACGTCGTCCTCGAGGGCATCATCATGACCATGGCCGACAGCCGGACCAATCTCTCCACCATGGTCATCAACGACGTGCGCGAGTATTTCCCCGAAGTCACCTACGAAACCATCATCCCGCGGAACATCCGTCTCGGCGAGGCCCCCAGCTACGGCAAATCCATCATCGACTACGCCCCCACCTCCACCGGAGCGGCCGCCTACCGGGCGCTGGCCGATGAGTTCCTCCGGCGCCACGCGTAAACCCGCCTTTCGTGCCCTTCCCTCCTCTCTTTTCACCCGGCGAAAAGTCCCTGAAAATCGCCCAGGATGGGCTATGATCCGAACCCTTTACTTTTTTTCGTCCCTTCTATCCCATGGTCAAGTGGCTCCTCAAACTCATCGTCGGCAGCAGAAACAATCGCGTCATCCGTAAGATCGCTCCGCTCGTCGTCAAAATCAACGCGCTCGAAGAGGAGCTTCAGAACAGCCCGGAAGAAGTTCTCCAGGAAAAAACCGCCGCCTGGAAAGCCCACCTGGAACGCTATACCCTGAATGTCGAGACCTACAGCGACCGCATTCTCAGGTCGCGCTCGCCCGAGGAAAACCGCGAAGTCTTGCGGCGATGGAGCGAAAAATTCGATTCTCTCGCGAGTGAGTTCCGCAAAGCGGGGGGCTTCCTTGACCGCACCGAAATCGATGGCCTCGGCGAAGAAGCGCTCGTTGAAAAAATCCTCGAAGCGCAGCGTCTTTTCCAGGATCTCAAGGATGATTTCCCCGCCGCCCGCGCCGCCTATCTTGAGGAAATTCTTCCCGAAGCTTTCGCCGTGGTGAAAAACGCGGCGCGTCGGCTCTGCGGACGCGAGTGGATCGTCTGCGATCATCCCGTGAAATGGGAGATGGTCCACTTCGACGTGCAGCTCATCGGCGGGATCGGTCTCCACCGCGGCATGATCGCCGAAATGGCCACCGGTGAGGGCAAAACCCTCGTTGCGACCCTGCCCGTCTTTCTCAACGCCCTCACCGGCCTCGGCGTCCACGTCATCACCGTGAACGACTACCTCGCCCGACGCGACGCCGAGTGGATGGGTTATCTTTTCGAATACCTCGGTCTCACCGTCGGGGTCATCCAGAACGACCAACGCGGGGAGATCCGCCGCGATCCGCGGGACCTCGTCGGCGCGCACGAACGTGAATCCGTCGGCCTTCAGGAGAGGCACGAGGTACTTCACCATGTCGACGGTGTTCCCGGAGGCGCTCCCGTTCGGATCGTGCAGGAGGACGATGCCCCGGCCGAAGGCGTGGATCTCGGTCCGGTAGCGATCGCCGCAT
>CAYLJC010000217.1:0-5482 GCA_964383345.1 uncultured Akkermansia sp.
AAATTGCGCGAAGCAGGTGCGATGGCGGTAGCCCTTCGAGAGGGTGTCCACACTCTGGTGGCGGACCGGTTCGAGGAAGGTCGTTTCGATCGCCCGATCCACTGCGGCGGAGATCTCGCTGGCGGGGACGCGGCGCATCTCGGCGGCGAAGCGGAGGAATCCCTCCACCGTCATGTCCGAATAGAGCGGGGCGGCTTCGGGGAGGTAGCCGATCTTCGACTTGGCCTCGATTTCGTTTTCCTCGATGTCGGCTCCGCCGATGGTGACCCGCCCCTCCGTGGGGGGGAGGAAGCCGGTGACCATGCGCATCGTGGTCGATTTTCCGGCTCCGTTGGGTCCGAGAAATCCGAGCACCTCGCCTTTCTTCACCGTGAACGAGACTCCGTCCACGGCCACCTTTGCACCGAAGTGTTTGTGTAAATTTTCGACTTCTATCATTGCGGAAAGCGATTGGATTTGGGTTGGAGAGCGTCCCTTTCCCGCGGATTTGTCTGTAAAAATGTGGTTCCCGGTGGATTTTTCTTCCTTTTCAGCGCGGGCCGGGGTTGCGACAGGTGTATTTCCGCAAGTCTCAGCCGATCGCAAGGGAAAATTGTTTACAGGATGCCGGGGAGACGTGAGGGGTGGACAGCGCCATGGGAATGAAATTGATCAGTTGGAACGTGAACGGCATTCGTGCGGTCTTGAAAAAAGGCTTTCTGGAATTCCTCGATTTGCATCAGCCTGACATGCTGCTGCTCCAGGAGGTCAAGGCGAGCCGCGATCAAGTCGAGATCGCTTTCGAGGAGACCGGATGGGAGGTTTTCTGGAATCCGGCGATGAAAAAGGGCTACTCCGGTGTGGCCACCCTCAGCCAGGTGCCGGTCCTCTCGTCCCGCCTCGGCATCGGCTGGCCCGAACACGATCAGGAAGGCCGCGTCCTCACGACCGAGCACGAGGCGTTTTTTGTCGTCAATGTCTACACGCCGAACTCGCAGAACGAACTGCGACGCCTGCCCTACCGGATGGAGTGGAACGCCGCCTTCCTTTCCTACGTGAAGGAACTCGAAAAAACCAAGCCCGTCATCTTCGCCGGTGATCTCAACGTCGCCCACCGCGAGATCGATATCGCCCGCCCCAAACAGAACCGCAAGAGCGCCGGCTTCAGCGATGAAGAGCGCGCCGGATTCGACGATATTCTCGCGGCCGGTTTCGTCGATACCTTCCGCCATTTCCATCCCGACGAGCCCGACCACTATTCCTGGTGGAGTTACCGGGGCGGAGCGCGGGGGAAAAACATCGGCTGGCGCATCGACTACTTCTGCGTCTCGGACAGCCTGCTGCCGCAGGTGCGTTCCGCCGCGATCCTTCCCGAAGTGCTGGGATCGGATCACTGCCCCGTCATGATCGAACTGAGGTGAGGCGGGGATCTCCACCGGGGAAGGTGTTTTCAATCCCTCGAGTCGTGGCGCAGCCATTCCCGAAACCGCTCCAGGGCCCGGCTGCGGTGGCTGATGGCGTTTTTTTGCTCCTCCGTTAGTTCGCCGAACGACTGCTCATGGCCTTCCGGAACAAAGAGCGGGTCATAGCCGAATCCTCCCGTTCCGGTCATGACGCGGGCGATGTGCCCCTCGATGGTGCCGTCGAATCGGGCGAGGATTTCGCCGCCTTTGGCGAGGGTCGCGACGCAGCGGAAGCGGGCCGTGCGCGGCGCGTCGGCGTGTTCGGGCCGCGCCAGCTCGCGGAGGAGTTTGTCGCGGTTCGAGGCGTCGGTGGCGTTCTCGCCCGAGTAGCGGGACGAGTGGATCCCGGGCGCGCCGCCGAGAGCATCGACCTCGAGCCCGGAGTCGTCCGCGAGGATGAAAGCGTCGGGCCTGGCGACACTCGCGGCGAGGGCCTTGATGGCCGAGTTTTCGGCGAAGGTGAGACCGTTTTCCTCCGGCGGTGTCATTCCCGACAGTTCGGTGAGGTCGGTGATGAGATCGAAGCAGGGACCCAGGATGGCGCGCATCTCCACGGTTTTGTGGGTGTTGTGGGTGGCGATAAGGAGGGTTCCGGGCATGGGACAGGATCGCGGGGAAGGCGCTTTCGTTCAAACGGAAAAAGGGGCGGATTTCTCGTCGTTGAGTCGGTTGGGAGCGGGGACGTCCGTGATCGCCGACGGCTCACGCGCAGCATTTTTTGAATTTCTTTCCCTCACTGAAAAGTCTCCGATGGCGGAATCCGTTCGGCGGGACGCTCTCAAATTTTCTGGAGAAGAATGAAATCGTCCGTGTTACTTTCGGCGATGCCGAGATCCTCCACCGAACTCCTCGCACCCGCCGGCAACTGGGAGTGCGCCCGCGCCGCTGTGGCGAACGGGGCCGACGCGATTTATTTCGGCATGCCCCGGTTCAACGCGCGGATCCGGGCCGACAATTTCACCCCGGACGATCTCCCGGAGCTGATGTCCTTTCTCCACCGCCACGGGTTGCGGGGATTTGTCGCATTCAATACTCTCATCTTTTCGTCCGAACTGGAGGACGCGGCGGAGCAACTGCGCCACCTCAGCGCCAGCGGTGTCGATGCCATCATCGTGCAGGATCTCGGACTCGCGGCGATGGCGCGGGCGATGGTGCCCGACCTGCACCTCCACGCCTCCACCCAGATGACGATCACCTCGCCCGAGGCGCTCGCGTTTGCCCACGGATTGCTGCATCTCGACCGGGCGGTCATCGCGAGAGAAAATTCGATGCGTGAGATCCGGCTTTTTCATGCCGATGCCCCCGGTGCCGTCGAATTGGAAACCTTCGTTCACGGGGCGCTCTGCGTCGCCTATTCGGGCCAGTGTCTCACCAGCGAATCCCTCGGTCGGCGCAGCGCCAACCGCGGCGAATGCGCCCAGGCCTGCCGCATGCCCTACGAACTGATCGTCGACGGGGAATTGCGCGAGATGGGTGACCAGCGTTACCTCCTCTCGCCTCAGGACCTCGCCGGGATCGATCAGATTCCCGAACTGATCCGCCTCGGGGTGACGAGTTTTAAAATCGAAGGTCGCCTCAAGACGCCCGAGTATGTCGCGGCGGTGACCCGCGCCTATCGCCAGGCCATCGACGCAGCGGAAGCAGGAGAAGAGCGCGTCGCCTCGGAGGAGGATCGCTACGCGCTGGAAATGGTTTTTTCCCGTGGACTCTCCACCGGCTGGCTCAACGGCATCAACAACCAGGAACTCGTCCACGCCCGCTTCGGCAAAAAACGCGGGGCTTACCTCGGGCGCGTCGACACGGTCGGGACCGACTGGGTCGAGTACACCGGCGGGGCGCAGGTGAAAAACGGAGACGGCATCGTCTTCGACACTGGCGGCGACACCGACCGCGAGCAGGGCGGGCGGGTCTACGAAGTGAAAGGACAACGCCTTTTTTTCCAGCGCGGCAAGATCGACTTCTCCAAGATCCGGGAAGGACATCGCATTTGGAAAACCGACGATCCCGCCCTTGATGCGGCCCTGCGGAGCACCTATCAGCGCGAGCATCTCCCGATCCGGACGCGGCGGCGACACTGGATCGTGAGCGGCAAAGCGGGGATTCCCCTGAAATTGCGGGATCGCGAGAGCGGTATCGAGGTCACTTCGATGATTCCGTTGGAGGTCGCCGCGAAACGTCCGCTCACCGCCGAATTCCTCGAACAACAACTCGCCCGGCTCGGCGGCACGGTCCACGAGCTCGCTTCGCTCGAAGTGCATCTGTCAGGCGAGGTGATGGTTCCGGTGAGCGAACTCAACCGGATGCGCCGGGCCCTCGTCGAGCGGCTCGATGAAGCGGACGGGGAGGGATACGCAAGACGGCGCAGCACCGGCGTGAGCGTGTCGGATCTGCTCCCCGCTCCGTTGGATCGCGAACCGGATGGGGCGGCCGAACTCCGTGTGCTCTGCCGCACCGAAGACCAGGTCGAGGCCGCCCTCGCCTGCGGTCTGGAGACGATCTATGTCGATCTGGAGGACGTGCGGCGCTACCGCGATCTCGTCGCCCGGGTGCGGGAGACGGCTCCCGGCACGCGGATTTTTCTCGCCACTCCGCGGATTCAGAAAGCGGGTGAGAGCGGGCTTTTCCGGGTCATCGAAAAGGCCCGGCCCGACGGAGTGTTGGTGCGCAATCTCGGCGGCATCGGGCATTTCCGGCGACACCCCGATCTGGCCATGATAGGGGATTTTTCCCTCAACGTCGCGAACCCGATCAGCGCCCGCCTACTCATGCGGGAGGGTTTTGAAAATCTCACCGTCTCCTACGATCTCAACATTGCCCAGGTTCTCGATCTGCTCGGCGGCGCGCCGCCCGCGTGGTTCGAGATCACCCTGCATCAGCACATGCCCATGTTTCATATGGAGCACTGTGTCTTTTGCGCCTTTCTTTCCGAAGGGACCGACTTCACCAATTGCGGACGCCCCTGCGACAAACACGAAGTGCATCTCCGGGACCGCGTCGGACAGTTGCACCGGCTCACCGCCGATGTCGGCTGCCGCAACACCCTTTTCAACGGACGTGCCCAGAGCGGAGCCCGGTTTTTTGCGGCTCTTCGCGGGGCCGGTCTGCGCCGGTTTCGGGTCGAATTGCTCGCCGAGGGAAAAACCGAGGCGATCGAGACGATTCGCACCTACGAGGCGCTCCTGCGGGGGGAGAACGACGGCAGCGCCCTTTTTGCGCGGCTCCGGGCCGAATCGAGGCTCGGAGTGGTCGAGGGAACCCTGGAGGCGTAGTCGATCACGCGGCTCTCACCGCCGCGATGAAATCGCGCACCTTGTCGAGGTCTTTCCGTCCCGGCCGACTCTCCACTCCGCTCGCGACATCCACGGCGGCGGGACGGACCTGCCGGATCGCCGAAGCCACGTTCTCCGGGGTGAGACCGCCCGCGAGCAGGATCTGCCGGTCGGGCCACCGCCGCACCGCGTCGGCTCCGAGCATCCAGTCCATCGTCTCGCCGCTGCCGCCGTAGCTACCGGAGGCGTAGGCGTCGAGGAGGAGGGTCGGTGAATCGTAGTCCGCCGCCGTCTCCAGCGCGGCCCGGTCGCGCACGCCCAGCGCCTTGAACACGGGGAGACCCTCTTGCCTCAGTGAGGTGACCCTGTCGGGTGTCTCGTCGCCGTGAAGCTGGATCCAATCGATCACCCCGCTGTCGCGGATGGCGCGCAGGGCGGCGTCGGAAGCGTTCACGGTGACGGCAACGCGGGGCACGACGTCGGCGAGTTCGCGCAGCCACGGCATGGCCTGTTCGAGAGGGATGAAGCGTTTCGATTTCGGCCAGAAATTGATCCCCAGCGCATCGGCCCCGGCCTCGACGATGGCACGGGCCTCGTCGCCGCGGGTGACACCGCAGATTTTCACCGCGACGCGTCCGGGATTCCGTGGAAAAAGGAAGCGCGTTGTCATCGGCGGAGAGGGCCGTGCCGAGCGTTACAGCTTGGTCAGGGAGTCGTCGAGGGCGTCGAGGAGGTTTTGGATCGTCTCGTCGGTCTCGTCTCCCATGTTGG
>CAYLJC010000218.1:0-5477 GCA_964383345.1 uncultured Akkermansia sp.
GCTGTCAAAGGCGGCGCGAGAAGGCGGAAAAATTCGGCCGGGAACGGATCCGCCCGCCAGGGGAAGGACGGCTCGAGGACGGGCGGGCGACGCTCGCGTTGCTGGCGGCGGCGCTGCTCCTGCAGCCGCGCCGCTTTGTTCCAACCGTGTTTGTCGGGTGTGGCCATCCCCGAGCGGGGCGAGTCAATCGACCGCCAGAGTGCGCACCTTCCCCGCTGCGGTGATCCACTCCAGGTAGAGGCGGCCCGCCTCGCGCTCCGGGGCGGGGCTGAGGGCAATGGAGCGGATGTAGTGGCGACCGTTCTCGGGATCGCGGACGACGAGACCGACAGGCTCGCCTTCGGCGATCGTGTCGAGTTCGGATTTCAAGTCTTCGGGCAGTTCACTCATGGAGAAAAAAACAGGTCATCGGGGGAAGGCATGAACCTTGTCACCCACGCAGCAGCACCTGGTGCGAGCTATCCCCCGATGACCTGTAGTTCTTCGTTTTCTCATGAGATCGCCGGCGCTTGCTAGGCGCGCGGAAGAGTGGCGGTCGCGTTTCATGCCGCGACGGGAAAAGCCTACAGGGTCAGACCCGCGAGTCAACCCTCTTCGCTCAGACCGACCAGAACCGCCCTTCGATGCGGCTGCGGTCGAGCAGGGCTTGGGCCTGATTCAGCGCCGCTTCCGACGACTGCACCGCCCCGGCGATGAGCGCGTCGCCGACCCCGCCGGCCAGACCGAGACCCGGGAACCCGATCCGCTGGTCCGGGAGGGCCTCAAGGAACTGATTCACCTCGTGGCGCAGATTCCACCAGGTGCGATGCTGGACGAGGCACTGCCACGTCGCATCGGGCGCGGCATCGACCGCCGCGCCGACCGGCGAGAGGAGGTAGATGGTCGCGATATGCTTCTCGTCGGTGCCGTTGTCGGTGGCACCGCTCAGCAGCGCCTCGATCCCGCTCTGCGGCGGGGTGCCGCTCCACTCCCGGCGCAGGGAGAGTGTCGGAGACGGATCGGGCGGAGTATCGATCTGAATCTGCAGGGTCGGGCCGGAGAGATCCGAGCCGAACTCGAGACGCAGCGCGGCGCGGGGTTGGGCCAGCACCAGCTCGCAGGCTCGCAGACGGCGGCGCGTCGCCGCGTCGGGAAAGGCACCAGTCAGGGTGACGCTGCGGGTCAGGGTCTCCAGATCCGTCGAGACCTCGAAGTCCGCACCGCCGACGCCGAGCGGACGAAAGTAATCGGGCACCCGCTCACCGCCGAGGCCCTCGGGGTCGTCGCCGATGGGACGCATCTGAGACGAGGTGAGGAGGAGCGGCGGCGACTCGGAGAGCCACGCCTCGAGCGGACCCTTCGGTGCCGCCGACAGCCCCAGGCGGGCGAGAGTGGCGGCGGGCGCGTCGCGGCCGTCAACGCGGACTCGCGTCTCCCGTGCGTTGACATATCCGGGGTTGACCTCGATTTGCCACTGCTCGCGGGACGGCGACCAGGCCGGCCGACAGTGCCAGGGGTGGCGGAAGCCGACGCTGCGATCCACATGCACCTGCAAGGGCCTGACCCGCGCGAGCCTCCGGACAACGCTAGTCCATTTCGATACCGGAATCGTCTCGACGAATGTCGCCCCGCTACCAAAATTCGGTTCGCCGCCGGAGTTTTTCCGCAATGATGCCATCACACAGCCGAAAAAAAATGTTTACCGGTCCCTTCCGCCTCGCCGGGGAGAAAGCTGTGGATCAGATTGTGATGCACGATCTGCCTGGTCTCTCGGATCTTGTCCTCGTCCCAATAGCAGATCGCGAGCGGCTCCAGCGCGACACCTGGACCCGCCTCGGCGCGGGCGGCCGCGAGGTCCGGCACATGGAGGATCGTCAGCCAGTCGTCCTCGTCATCGAGCGGTGCCCGGCTCGCCACATCCCAGAGCATCTGCAGACAGACAAAGGATCGTCCGTCCGGACCCGGGGCGGTGTCAGCAGGCAGGGTCAATCGAGGCTCGGTTTTCTCGACGCCCTCTACGTCGTAGCCGTCGAGGTGGACCTCATCGATTGTCGGATTTTCGTCGCCTACGTAGCCGGGGCGGACTCTGACTTTACCCTCGAAAATCGACACTTTGAACGGCGACTGCCACGACTTTCCGCCGGTGAAAACAACACTCGTCCCGTTGGCTGTCTCGCTGATTCTTGCTCCCGGACCTACCACAATCACATCCTTTTGCTTCGCCCACTGGAGAAGACGCTCCCAGTAAACCCAAACCGATTCGTAGGGGCGGGGAATAAGATCGAGGATGGTGACGTGCCTCTTCGCCATATCAGATGATCGTGATGTCGCCGATGCCCTTTGGCCAACCGCCAGGAGGGCTCAGTTTGTATTTATCTACGATTCGCACGCCCCGCTGGCCTTTGAAAACCTGCACCACCGGTGCCATGATAAACCAGTCCCGATCCTTGGGTGTGGGCGGATTACCGGGCGGCTTTGTCACAACCCTTCCCACGCGAGAGAGAAGGTCTCGCGGCATACTTTTCCGCGAGTAGGTGTGAACCCAAACCGATTCGTATTGCGGGAACGTCTTTTGCCCGAAGAGCTTGTTCTTTTCGCCGCTCGCCTCTTCGCCTTTCCCGAATCCGCCGCCGCCGGATGATTGGCCAGACGGCATGGACGGCGGGAAGATGAGTTTTTTCTCTCCGTCGATGTCCTGCATTTCGGCACCATACTTTTCCTGCAGCATCTCCAGATCGTGAAATTTTTCGATCGGTTGCTCGCTGAATTCGTCGTCCAAGTCGAACGTTTCGGAATCCTTTTCGGGAAATTCAGTGTCGAGACCTTCGTAGGTGATGCCGACCTGAAACCCTCCGTTGATGGAATCCGGATCCCACACCCCGAAGGATCGGGATTTCTCGGCGAGACCGAGGGGCGAGGGTCCGCCCACGGTGAAGCATTCCTCCAGAGTATCGCACCACCAGGGTTGAGTTATTGTTATGATCCCGTTCTCGTCCCGGCCGCCCGAGATCGTTGCTATTTTGTGCGCCATACTGAATCCAGGGGCGTGTCAACTGGGAGCGAATCCAGCCACCCCCAGAACCGGTCGCGATTTGGGTGGCTCCTGATCGCGGATCTCTTTCAGGATGCGGTTGGTTTCCGCTGTATCGGCAGCTATCTTCACCAGCGATGCTTCCATCGGCCGCCCGAAGAGCGAATTCACCGCATCCTGCATCCCGCCTCCGGTCCCGACGTAGCTTACCGGTCCTTTTTTCCCTTCGGCGGCGGCGGGCGATCCCGTCTCGGCGAACGCCTTCTCCGCCATCTTATCCATTCGCCCAATCGAGGACGCTACCGATATCGAAAATAAATCTCCTCCGAGAGCCTGTTTCAATTTCCCCGTTTCAAAAAGGTTGCTGGCACCCGCGAAATATTCCGAAAATTGCTCGCCCAGGCTCGTCTTCAACTTCGGTGCCGGATCGCGTTTCGAATCATCGACCACTGTTAGTCCGGTGCCCGCCAACATCTCTTGCGCCAGCGCGACTTGGTTCTTTCGTCCGCCTTCGGCGATTTTCTCTCCGTTCAGTTCGGCGGTGATCGCATTCGCCGCTCGCTCCATGTGTTCCCCGATTCCGGGAACGTCCTTTAGCGCCAGGAAGGCTTCGCCCAGTGCGGACAGGATGGCCCGCCGCAGGCCCTCCGCAAGCTCCTTCAGCCGCGCCTCGAGATCCGACATGAACCCCGCGTCATTGGCCGCTTTGAACACCGCTTGGATCCCCTTCCCCAGCCAATTCACCGCCTCCATGAAGGCGAGTTTCAGCCCGTTCCCGACCATCGAAAGGATCTCCCCGCCGCTGAGCTCCTGCAGCGCGGCGACCGCGAAATCAATCCCTCCGGCGAGAGTTTCGCCGACCTTTTTCGCTTGCGCCTGCATCTTCTCGACGAGGCCGATGGCGTCGGACAAGAGCGGTTTCAGAGAATCGGCTATGGGTTTGCCGAACTCGAGCCGCAGCGCCTCGAATCCATCTTGCAGACTCGACCAGAGACCTGTCAGGGTGCCCGCTTGCTTCGCCATCATCCCGGCGAAGAGACCGCCGCCGCTGGTGAGATCGACGAAGGCTTTGCTCAGCATGTCGAAGGTGATCTTGCCCTGGCTGCCCATCTTTTTTACCTCGCTCTCGCCCACCCCGAGCTGCTTCGCGAACTCCTGGATCACCGGGATCCCCCGCCCGGTCAGTTGGTTGATGTCTTCGGCGAAGAGGGTGCCCTGGACTCTCGCCTTCCCGTAGATCTCCGCGATCTCGCCGACCGGCGCACCGATCGCGCTGGAGACGTCGCCGATGCGTCGCAGCGTCGATGGCACGCTCTCCGCCGCTTCGCCGAAGGCCAGCAGCTTCTTCGCCGCCTCGCCCAGCTCCTCGAATTGCAGGGGCGTCTCCGCCGCATCTTTGCGCAGTTGCGCGATCAGGGCCCGGGCCTTGTCCGCACCCCCGGTCAACACCTCCATGGAGACCTCGAGTTGCTCGTTGCTGGCCGCCGTTTTCAGCGAGCTCATGAATGTCTTGCCCGCCAGTGCGCCCGCCCCCGCCATACCCAAGGCCCCGGCCAGCCCCAGCCCGGCGACGCCGCCCTTGAGGATCTGCCCCACGCCCGAGCGGAAATTCGCCCCGAATCTCGACCCGCTCTTCTTCGCGCCTTCGGCGAATTTCGCCAGCCGCGAGTTGGCCTGGCCGAGCTTACTGCGCAGCTTGGAAATCTCCAGATCGAGTTCGGCAGTGATCGCGGCCATGATTCGTGTATTCTTGTCAGGGATTTACCGGCGATTCCTGAATCCGCTCGCCCGCGCCGCCCGCGCCAACAGATATTCGGTTTCCCGCCTCAGCTTCCCGGTTTGCGCGTCGATCCCGCGCTGAATCCGGCTCTCGAGGGCAGCCACCCCCGAGGCGTAATCTACCGCGTTGGTCGCGCGGAACTGAATCCCCCGAGCACTCACTCGCAGCCGCACGCTGCCCGGCGACCGGTGCCGCCAGATCCAGGCGGGGGGGCGATATCCCACCTTCGCCGCAGCCGCGTTGAACCCGCCCGCGAGATACCCGACGCGGCCCTTCACCTCGCGCAGGTAGGCGGACAGCGCCGACCTGGTGACCAGGGCCGGGGTGCGGCCCTTGTTTCTCGACACCCGCCCCTTGCTGTTCCGGGCGGCGGCATGGACTTGTGCCAGGGAGACCGACGTGTCGGCGCGGCGCGGCGAGACGGCGAGGAACAGCTTTTCGATGTCGCTGGCGACATTCGCCTCGCCGCGGCGCTTCGCCTCGATGTTCGCCTTGCCCATGGACGGCGGCACGAAGGCGATCACCTCCTTCATCACCCCCTTGGCCTGACCCGCCCAGAATTTTTCCGGATTCGGCCAGCGGCGCACGTCCATCAGCCGCGCGGCGCTGCGCTTGTATTCCCGGGTGTTGACTCGTATGCTCATCTGTCAGGCTTGATCGACGAGGACCTTTCCGAGGATGCGGTCC
>CAYLJC010000219.1:0-5472 GCA_964383345.1 uncultured Akkermansia sp.
GCGACATCATTTGCTACGTCGATGCCGACATCAAAAACATCCACGCGAAATTCGCCAGCGCACTCGTCGCGCCGCTGATCTACCGGAGCGAGATCCAGTATGTCAAAGCCTTCTACGATCGCCCGCTCGCGGTGTCGGATGATGTGCGTCCGTCAGGGGGTGGGAGGGTTACCGAGATTCTGGTGCGTCCGCTCTTTTCGATGTTTTTTCCCGAATTGACGGCCCTGATCCAACCGCTTTCGGGCGAGTACGCGGTCCGGCGGGAAGTCCTCGAGCGGCTCCCTTTCCCGATCGGCTACGGAGTCGAGACCTCGCACCTCATCGACCTTTACCAATCGAGCGGACTCGATGCCTTCGCCCAGACCGACCTCGACAAGCGGGTCCACCGGAACCAGTTGACGACGGACCTGGGGAAAATGTCGTTCGGGATTTTGCAAAGTTTCCTGAACCGGCTCAAGACCTACGGGATGGTCACGAACCTGCCCGAGTGGGAGGGGCTGTTCCGCCAGTTCCAGGCCGAAGGGCGACGCTACGAACAAGTCAGGCGAGAGATCGTGGAGGAGGAACGCCCCCCGATGATCACCTTGCCGGAATACCGCAAGCGACATGGCAGATAAGCGCATAAGAACGAAGCGGCGCATCGCGATGGTGCATTACCACTTGCGGCGGGGCGGGGTCACCCGGGTGATCGAGGCGGCGCGCGAGATCATGACCGCCCGCGGCGACGAGGCCGTGATCCTCTCCGGCGAGCCGCCTCTCGTCGGGACCCTTCCGGGCGCGGTGCGAGTCGTCGCGGCGCTGAACTATCGCAAAAACGGCAGCCCCGTCGTCGCCGGGAATCTCGCCGAGCAACTGAAGCAAGAGGCGAAGGCCCATTTCGGCGCTCCGCCCGATGTCTGGCATTTTCACAATCCGACCCTCGCGAAAAACGTGCTTTTCCCCAGCGTGATCCGTGCGCTGGCCTCGCAGGGCGAACGCATCGTGCTGCAGTTGCACGATTTCTCCGAGGACGGTCGCCCCGGCAACTACACCAGCCAGCGTTCCTTCTTCGATTCGGAGAGGAGTTTCGAGGAAACCCTCTATCCCGTTGCAAAGCAGATCCACTACGTCACGATCAACCGGCGCGACCACGACTTTCTGAAAGCGGCGGGCGTTCCCCGGACCAATCTGCACGTCCTCCCGAATGCCATCCCCGATCTCGCGGTCTCGACCACCCCCCGGGAGAGGCCCTTTTCGCAGAACAAACTTTTCGCCCTCTATCCCTGCCGCGGGATCCGCCGGAAAAACATCGGGGAACTCCTCCTCCTCGCCCTCATCTACGGGGACCACGTCGATTTCGCGACCAGCCTGCGACCGGAGAATCCCGAATGGCAGAAAATCCACGGTGACTGGGAGTCCCTCGCGGCGGAGTGGAACCTGCCGGTCACTTTCGGCATCTCGGAGAAAGGGAATCACACGTTCCTGGATTTGTTCGGTTGGGCGGACTTCATCGTCACCACCAGCGTCGCCGAGGGATTCGGCCTCGCCTTTCTCGAGCCCTGGATCGCGGGGAAGCCGGTCATGGGGCGCGACCTGCCGGACATCACCCGCGATTTTGCGGCGAACGGGATCGAGCTGGGCAATCTCTATCAGCGCATCGACCTGCCGGTCGAGTGGCTCGACGAGAGGGAATTGATCGCGGCGATCGAGTCCATGCTGCGCCGCAGCCACCTCGCCTACAACCGCGAGCTGCCGGCCGCGGCGGTGAAAGAAACTCTGAACACCTGGGTCAAGCGGGGTCGCATCGACTTCGGTGTCCTCGGCGAGCCCTTCCAGATCGCGGTGCTGCGGAAGCTGCAGGCGAACCCCGCCTTGCTCGACAAACTCTCGATCCCTCCGCTGGCCCTTTCCCCCGGGCGCGAGATCGCGGAGCGGCGCGAACTCATCCGCCGGGTCTACAGTCTCCCGCGCTACGGAGAGATCCTCGGGGAAATCTATGATCGGGCCTGCGGCGGAGCGGTGGGCAAAGTGAGGCATCTCCCGACACAAAAGGTGCTGGAGCAGTTCCTCCATCCCTCACGTCTCAATCTCCTGCGCAACTGACGATGGACGCCGCCGCCCACATCCGCCGGGTCATGCGCCCGATGCGCCCGCTCCCGACGGGTCTCGCGCCGCATTTGCCGCACCTGGAAGGAATCGCCGCGGTTGTCTTCGACATCTACGGCACCCTTCTCATTTCCGCCCAGGGAGACATCGGCGGGGCGGGGGATCGAAATCGAAATCGAGATCGGAACGACGCTGCGGCAGGGGAGGTCGCAGCCCTCGGCGGCGAACTCGGCGTGGGCGCGACCGAGCTGGACGAGCGCTTGCAAAGCACCGTGAAAAAACATCACGACAAAGCCCGGCGGCGCGGCATCGCGTTTCCCGAAGTGGAGATCCGCGAAGTCTGGGCGGAAGTGCTGGCCTCGCTGGGGCGCCCCCCGGCGGACGAGACGTTCCTCGCGGAGATCGCGCTGCGCTACGAATGCGGGAAAAATCCCGTCGCACAGATGCCGGGAGCGGCTCGCCTGATCGAGACGCTGCGGCGGAGCGGTCGTCGGCTCGGGATTATTTCCAACGCCCAATTCTACACCGAAGGGGTCGTCGAGGGGCTCTTCGGCGCGACCTTCGAGGGAATGGGGTTCGATCCCGCGCTCCAGGTGTATTCCTGGCGAGAGCGCGAAGGCAAGCCCTCGCGGCGGCTTTACGCGATCCTTGCCGAGCGAGCGGCTCGCCTCGGAATTCCGCCCGAATCCATTTTCTATCTGGGCAACGACATGACCAAAGACGTCTTCCCCGCTCGCGAGACCGGCTTCCGCACGGGTCTCTTCGCGGGGGACGCCCGCAGCTTGCGGCTCGGCGGGTTCCGGCCCGAAGAGATCCCGACTACCGCCGATGCGGTGATCACCGACCTTGCCCAAGTGCCCGCCCTTTTCCATATTCCGGTATGAAGACCTATCCCGTTCATTATTCGGCCGACCTCGATCTGGAAAAGGCGAGCGCGCTGGAGGATTTTTGTTTTCCCTGGCTCGACCGGCCCTGTCCCCGGACCTCGTTCCGCGCGGTCTGGAATGACGAGCGGCTCGCCTTTCGTTTCGAAGTGGAGGACGACGACTTCGTCCTCGACGAGACCGGGGAACCCGATGCCGCCGTCCTCGGGTCCGACCGGGTCGAGTTTTTCTTCGCGAGTTCTCCCGACCTCGACACTCCCTACTACGGAGCGGAGATGGAACCCCGCGGCGCTGTCTATGACTACCAGGAGCACTATCACCGGCGCTTTGATGATTCCTGGAGATTCGAAAGCCTCGCCTTTTCCGGGATAATTTTCGAAGAGGGTTATCTCGTGGAGGGAACCCTGTCATTGGAAGAACTGCGCCAGCTCGGTTGTCTCCAGGGCAACGAAATGATCGCCGGGGTCTATCGGGCCGAGTTTTCCCACGGAGCGGGCGGGGTCGTGCAGAATTGGATCAGTTGGGTCGATCCGGGAGGGGAGATCCCCGACTTTCACGTCCCGGCCTCTTTCGGGAAATTTCTCTTTCAAGAAGGATGACCCGGCGCGACGACAGCGGACGGCTCGCCTGTCCTTTCCTCCCGCCCGGCGAACCGTCGTTCTCGGCGGTGACGATGCGGACGGTCGGATCGGATCGGGGAGAGGCCTTTTACCATCTCGCCCTGCGCTGCGCCCAGTCGCTCTGGCAGCGCGGGTTGCCGGCGCAGGCGATCCTCCTGCTGAATCGCGCGTTTTCATCCGATCTCACGGGACGGGAAGCCGTCCTGCGCGAGTGGCCTTTGCCCTATCGCGCGATGCGTTGGATCATGGAGCAGAGGGAGGAAAGACATTTTATCGGAAATCCCCGCCGACATTTCCAGCACCTCGCCACCCGCATGGTCGAACCGCGTCGCGAGGTGCGCTCCTGGCGCGCCTGGGCCTGCTGGGTCATCGCGGGCGAGGTTTTCCCCGACTACGAGGGGGACCCGGTGCAACGGGAACGGGAGGGAATCGTCGAGCCGACCTCTCTGGAGATCCTGGCGCAACTGGAACGGCACGGCCTCTCGGGGGAGGCTCGGCACTGGCGCGAGACGGTGTCCGCATAGCGTCCAATATCCACGGGACGGAGCCGGGGCTCGCTCAGAGAAAACGGCGTATCATTTGATCGAAAAGGCGATCCCCGAGGAGGCGTCGTGCAAAGATCATGGTCCGGGCGAGATGGCCGGCCATATAGCGGGTTTTTGGGCGGGGCGAGCGGATGATTTTCCCAATGCGATCGGCGATGAGCGAGGGGGGGGAGGCCCACCCGCTGGCGAAGGTGTGGCGGGTCGCCGCAGTCATCTTTTGGGCGATGCGGGAGTAGGGGCCCGCTCCGGAGCGCCCCAGCAGTGGGGCGATCACCATTTCGCCAAACTCGGTCTGAATCGCCCCCGGCTCAATGAGGACGACGCGGATGCCAAAGGGGGCGACCTCCACTCGGAGGCAGTCGGACCATCCCTCGAGAGCGTGTTTGGAGGCGTGGTACCAAGCGCCCAGCGGCACGTAGATGCGCCCATCCGCACCGGATATGTTGATGATGGTGCCGCCGTCCTGTTTCCGCATCGTCGGAAGGACGAGCTGGGTGAGGCGTGCGAGACCGAAGAGGTTCACCTCGAACTGTTCCCGAGCTTCTTCCAGTGAGACCTCTTCGACGGAGCCGTAGACACCGAAGCCGGCATTGTTCACGAGCACGTCGAGCCGACCCTCGCTTTCGAGAAGGGTGGTTACGAGAGCGCTGATGGAATCTTCGTCGGTGAGATCGAGGGCATGCACCGTCGCCCCCGCCGCGCGGAGTGGATCCATCCGCGCGACGCGACGGGCACCCGCGTGGACGCGGTGTCCCTGCGCGAGGAGCGCTCGGACGGTGGCTTCTCCGATGCCACTGGAGGCACCGGTGACGAGAACCACTTGGGAAGCGGATGGGGACATCGCTTCGATGCGCTCGATGCGCTCTTTTGTGTTCTTCACTTCACCTGACCGCTTCCGCTCACGAGATATTTGTAGCTGCACAATTCTTCCAGGGCCATCGGTCCGCGGGCGTGAAGTTTGTCGGTGCTGATGCCGATCTCGGCCCCGAAGCCGAATTCGGCTCCGTCGGAAAAGCGGGTCGAGCAATTCCAGAAGACACAAGCGCTGTCCACTTCGAGCTGGAAACGGGCCGCCGCGTCGGCATCCTGGGTCACGATGCTGTCGGTGTGGTGGGAGCCATAAAAATTGATATGCCCGATCGCGGCGTCGAGATCATCGACAATTTTGACCGCGAGGATGTAATCGAGGTATTCCGTGGTCCAGTCTTTTTCGTCGACCGGTTCTGCATTCGCGGGGCCGACAAGTTCGCGAAAGGCGTCATCGCCGCGCAGCTCCACATTTTTCTCGGCCAGTTCCGCGGCGATTTTCGGGGCGAAGGTGACGGCGATGTCGCGGTG
>CAYLJC010000220.1:0-5470 GCA_964383345.1 uncultured Akkermansia sp.
GAAAATTTCAGCTCCACTCCGACGTCGAGTTTGAGGCGGCTTTTGAGACGGTTGTCCGCCTTTTCCGCCTCTTTTTTCGAGACGGAGAATTTTTCCTGAAGCGGTTGACCCTTTTCCTCCTCGTAATCGACCTTGAACGCTTCGAACTGCGCGATGCGCTCGGGTTTTTCCAGGGCCGCCGTTTCGAATTCGCCGAGATCGAACTCCTCGGCCTCCGCGAGATAGTGCATCGCCCGACTGGCCACTTCCATGCGCTCCTCCTGCGGGGTGTCTTCGGGGAGTCCGCGCTCGGCGAAGGCGATGCAGAGTTCCGAGTAGCGCCGGGTCAGAAAGTCATCGTTGGTGACCGGCCCGGCCCCGATGAAATCCCGCACCCAGAACTGCGTGTTCCCTCCGCTCTTGTCGAAGAGATAGACCGAAAAACCATCCGCCCGACCGTGATTGATGATGAGACAGCCCTTGTCGATCTTGTCGGGATAGATGCCCTGCTCCGTCGTGAGGACGAGGTCGCCGTCGCGCTCCGAGATCTGGAGAAACGGCACCTTGCTCTCCGACTTCACGATGCTGATGCCCTGCACCGCCACGCCCGAGACGCCGATGTGGTCGATCAGCGCCACACAGAGATCGCCGGACTTGATATTGGGATGATTTGATTTCGCATGGAGGTGACGGGCGATCATGGCGCCCTGTTCGAGCAGGGTCGAGTTGTCGTCGAAGATGGCGGCGGCGTAGCCGAAAAGTTCGTTGCTCTCGATCGAGGTGTGGTGCTGCAACTGATGGAGTTCGAGCGAGCGGAACGATTTCAGGAAACAATGGGTGAGCAGCTCCGCCTCCTCGTTTTGGAATCGACAGAGGGATTGCGAGGTCCGGAGTGGTTCCTGGCGCACCGGGTTGCCCACTTTCGCGAGGGACATCGCGGAGAGACGGGCGTTGTGGAAATTGAGGGCAAGGGACATGGGACGGCGAAGCTGGGCGGGTGATACGGTGGCGGCGGGGCACGGGGGGCGTCTCGCCAGGGAAGGGCGGGGAGCCTAACCGGGTTCGGTCCCCAGGGCAACCGTCTTGGAGCCGTCCCCCTCGGCGACATCGAGAATTCCGCCACCCGTATCGAGTGGACCGGAAACCCGCCCTCGACCGCGGAGGATGGCCCGGGCGAAAAATATCTCTTTCCGGATGTCACATTTTGAGCTGGTCTTTGCCAATAAGAAACGAAATAGTCTCCTCGCGAACCACTGACTTTTTTTATTTGCATGACCATTCCGGAACTGACCACCTCGCTCGCCGCCGATCCCGGCAACTGGGAGTTGCGGCTCTCTCTCGTCCAAGCTTTGGTCGCGGAAGACCGCCACGAGGAGGCCGTCGCGGTGGTGAACGAGGGGGAGGCGATTCCCCACGAACCGGGTCCGTGGCTCGCCGCCGCGAAAACCTACGCCGCGGTTGGTGCGGTGGAGCAGGCCAAAGGCCTCGTTGCCTCGGCCCTGGAGATCGACCCCGCCTACGAACCGGCGAAGCGGTATCAGGAGGAGTTGCGCGCCGCCACCGTCGTCTCTCTCACCGCCGAAGACATCGACGACGAGGCTCCTGTGGAGCAGGCTTGGCAGGAACCCACCATCGCGTTGGTGAAGACATCCGGCGACGGTTCGCCCATGACCTTGCCCAAGGTCGCCTTTTCCAACAATGAAATCGAGGCTCTCCGGGAAGCCAAGGAATCCATCGAGCAGCGCCGCGCCCAGGTCATGCGCCGCGATAAATTCAACTCGGTGGCGGTCACCGTGTTGCTGCATGTGCTCATCGTCCTCGGCCTCACCCTCATCGTGAGCCAGACTCCGCCCCGCATCCCTCCGCAGATCGTCGCCTCGGCCTCGCCTCCCCAACCGGAAGAGACGATTGAGAATGTGAAACTCAACAAACCGACCGTCGCTCCGACTTCGGCGGTGAACTCGGCCATCGCAGACATCATATCGGTCAACGCGACATCGACCTTCTCGGTGTCCCGGGCGGATATCGCCATCGCGGATGTGGCGGTGCAGACCGGAATGGAGTTCAACCCCTCGATGAGTCTCGGCATGCCGACCTCCACCGAGTCCAAGATGATGTTCGGGCAGAAGATGGAGATTGATGGCGAAGTCCTCGGGGTCATCCTCGATGTCTCCGGATCGATGGCGGAGTTTCTCCCGGCGGTGGTGCGCGAGGTCGACAAGAGCTTCAAGGACTCGCCCGTCGTTTATGTCCGCAACATGCTCATCAACAAACAGAGCAGCGAGAGCGAAGTGCGATCCATCATCGCGGAAGAAGTGGTGCCTTTAGATCCCATCCACAAGACCCACACACCCTATTGGTTCCTCTGGTATGATCTCCCGCGCAAGGCCCCCCAGCGCTACGTGGACCGCCTCATCGAGACGTTCAAAACCCGGCCCAATCAGTTTCTCACCGTCGGCAGTTGGAGTGGCACCGGCACCTCCACCGCGATCAACTTCCTCCTCGAACAAAAAGTCGATGGCATTTACATTTTTTCCGATTTCGAAGACTTCGTGGATGAGGACGTGGCCGCCGAGTTGGGCCAGCTCCTCGGGCGTCGCAGGATCCGCACCTATCTGCAGCCGGCGGAAAAGGGGACCGAATTCCTCGATGTCATGACCAAAAAAATTGCCAACAAGACGCGGGGACGGCAGTTGCCCTCCCTCGTTTCGCTCCTGCGCGGCAACGAGGAGACCGAAGTGACCTCCTTGATGGCCGACCAGAAGAAGGCGGATCTGGAGGAACTCGCCAAGATGAACATCCAGCTCGCGACCCCGCGGGCCGGGATCACCGACGATACGCCCCATACCACCAAGATCTCTTCGTCCTGGAAAGAGATCCACCGAATCTCCGAACCGGAATACGACGCCATTTTCTACGGTCCGGAGGCCCGTGTCCTGATTTTCCTGAAAGACGCCGAAGGGAAGTATATCCAGAATCCCATTCACTTTTTCTATCACAGCTGGAAGGAGATCCCCGATCATCCCGATCCGCGGGCCCGTCTCCGCCACCGGAAATTTCTCCGCCTCGAAGAGGAACCCAGCTTTGACGGCAAGGAGATCGTCTGGAAAATGGTCCTCGAGGACGAGTTGAAATTCCGCGTCCATCTCTATCTCGGGCGCAAGGGGATGAACGCCACCTATGTGGCCGAACCTCCCACCGACGGCACCTACGACTCGGCCCACATTTATTTCCGCCTCCCCGCCCTCGCGACGGAGTACAAAGACCGCTACTACGGCTACGATTTTCCTCCCGAGGGCGTAAAGCTCGACCAGGTGCGCGAAGCGGTGAAGGCCAATGAAGTCATCTTCAACCTCCCTCGGTCCGAGCGCGACGAATACACCCGGCGATGGGCCGAGAGCGGGTTCGAGATGGGCTACAATACCCGGAAATACAACGAGTTGATCCGTCGTCTCCCCAACGGGATCCGCGATCTCGTTGTGCAGGGTCCGTCCTTTGGCCCGCGGAAATTCCGCGCCCGTACCACCAGCAGCAAGATCCTTCTCACCGGTGGTTCCGGTCGCCCTGACATCGAACCCTGGGAGAGCTTCTGGGCTTCGCTGGTGCGCTCGCGCGATTCCCGCGAAAAATTCACCAAGACCGAAGCGATCGAGATCGAAATCGAATAGAGAACGCGCAGGTCGCGCGGGACTACCGGGCTGCGTCGCCAGGGGATTTCAGCGCCCCCCGTGGCGTATCTCGGAGCCTTCGAAATAAATGCGGATGCGGTAGGTGGTGTTGGGGCGGAACTGGATCTCGCCCGTCTGCACATTGACCCGCTCGGGAATTTTGGTGAGCTGCTTGTCGACAACGGCGTGGTAGCCCCGGTCGGAAAACACGTCGATCAACATCGCCAGGGCGAGGGGATCGGAGAGCACCTCGTCCTCGTTGTTGATGACCGCCCGGCCCGAGATGGCGTGGCGCTCGATGATGGGAATGAACTTGGTGTGGATCAGTTCCGCGACCCTTTTGAAGAGATCGCGATGCTCCCGGGCGTAGCCATCGAGACGCCGGACCAGTTCCTGCCGGGCGTGGACGATGATCTCGTGGGCGAGCGGAATGCCCCGGACGATTTCAAACGTGGCCGGTTCCAGCTCGAGGGAGCTCTGGTACTTCAATTCCTTGATGATGTTCTGCTCCACTTCATCGATCGGCCCCTGGGCATTGACGAGGTGATAAAAGAAGACCTCACGGAGGGATTGCAGGGCCTCCCAGGTGTTTTCCTTGAAAATGCGGTAGCGATGTTTCGCCGCCTCGATGTCGAGATCGGTCGAACGCAGTTCCTGCAGTTCGCCGAGACCGGTCGCTTTGACCTCCTCGTTGTGTTTTGCGATCTGACGTCCCCGGAAAAGCTGGCGCTCCACGCTGGTTTTCTCATCGACGAAGAGGGCCATGACATGAATCGTGGGACGTCGGAAATGGCTCGCGAGCGGGGTGTCGGCGTACTTGCGGTGGAGTTTTCCGATCTTTTTCACGAGGAGTTTCATGCACTCGACCTGCACCTTGGTGCGGGGGAATCCGTCGAGAATCGCGCCGTCGCGGAATTCCGGCTCCAGCATTTTGCGCAGCAGGATCCCCATGACCTCGCGGTCGCCCACGAGCATGCCCTTGTCCTTCAGCGCCCGCGCTTCGGGACTGTCGAGAAGCGAACTCACAATGATGGGCGGGCAGGTGAATCCGCGCGCTTTCATGATGAAGGCGGTGTTGGTCCCCTTTCCCGCACCGGGCGCACCGCCGAGCAGGATGATCTCTTTCGGAAATCGGAGATTCTCCATCCCGAACTCATCGACGAGGGATTTCCATACCGCGGTGAAAATCACCTGCGCGTCCTTGATCTCCACCTCGGTGAGATGCGCCACCTCGGTCGGCTCTTCATTGGGGTCGTTCATCCACTTGTTCTTCCTCCATTTTACGGATCGTGCAAGCGTATTCCATGCTATCTTTTTCTCCCGACCATGCCCGCAAAACGAAAAGTCGACGACGGCGATCTCAACGGTCCCGCTCTGGTGAAAGAAACCGCGCGCCGCATCCGTCTCGCCCGCACCCACTGGGACGCCCACCGCAACGGTGCCTGCCGATTGGAGCGCACCCGCGCCCTCGCCCTCTACGGGCGGCTCAGCGAGGCGGAGAAGGAACAGATCCCCCAGGTGCTGCGGGTCTGGCTGCGCTACCGCAGTGAAAAATATTTCGGGGAGGATCGCACTCCTCCCGGCAGCGGCCCTTCCGGACGGGGACGGAGACGCGGGTCGTGACTTGTCCCGGCGAGCCGGGTCGCGGCATTCGTTCCCGGATTTCCCGGCGGAGCCCTTAAAACGGGATATCGTCGTCGTCCTCGATGGGACCGTCGTGCTGCGGGGGCGCGCTCTGACGGGGCGCGGGACGGGACGATGCTCCGCCGCGGTCGTCGGGGTGGTCTCCGCCGGATCGACCGCCTTCCGCGCCGCCTCCGTAG
>CAYLJC010000221.1:0-5160 GCA_964383345.1 uncultured Akkermansia sp.
ATCGCTTCGAGGAAATCACGGGATCGCTGTCTGCCGCCGCTGCGCTGGCAGACCTACGATGTCGATTTCAACGCCGCGAAGTTTGACGCCGAAGGCAACAAGACCGCCCATGCAACACTCAGCGTGAAACACAACGGCTATCCCATTCACGAAAATCTCGAACTCCCCGGCCCCACCGGCGGAGCGCGCAGCAAGAGCGAAAAGGGTCCCGGCCCCGTCTTTTTGCAGGATCACGGCAACCCGGTGCGCTACCGCAACATCTGGATCGTGGAAAAGTGACACCCCTCCGGCCCGGAGCATCAGGCGGGGATTTCTTCCTCGAAGACGGGTTGTTTCCAGATCGGCACGGTCGTTTTGATGCGCCGGAGGTATTCGCGGCAAAGGTCAAAGGCCTCGGCGCTGTGCCGCGTTTGCACCCGGAGGAAAAGCGAGGCCTCTCCCGCCGCGACAAAACCGACGCGATGGTGGATCAGGGCGAGATGTCCGGGGAAGTCCGCCGACATGATTTCTCCGATTTTCTGCAACTCCTTCTCCGCCATTCTCTCGTAATGACTGTAGGCGATCCCCGAGATTTTTTTGCCCTCCTCGAGATCGCGCACCACTCCGTGAAAACGCAGGTCGGCCCCGTGCGAAACCGACGGGTCGAGGGTGTTTTCCACCTCCGCGACGGGGCGATTCGAGACAGAGTATTTAAAATGAGGGCTTGCCATTGCTGAATCGTGAGTAGCTTCCCTTCACACAATCAAAGGATACATTAATGAGCAAGAGTGATTTCGGACTAATTGGCCTCGCGGTGATGGGGCAGAACCTGGTGTTGAACGTCGAAAGTCGCGGTTTTCGCGTCTCCGTCTTCAACCGGACAACTTCGGTGACGGATCAGTTTCTTGCGGAAAACCCGGACAAAAACCTCCAGGGAACCCACACCATGGAGGAGTTTGTCGAGAGTATCGCCACGCCTCGGAAGATCATGATGCTGGTGCAGTCCAAGGCCGGTGCCGACCCGTCCGACCGCGACGCGGTGGACGCGGTGATCGACCAGCTTGTCCCGCTGCTCGACAAGGGCGATCTCATCATCGACGGGGGCAACACCTATTTCATCCACACCGAACGTCGCTCCAAAGAACTCGAAGCCAAAGGCCTGCTCTACATCGGCACGGGTGTCTCCGGCGGCGAAGAAGGCGCCCGCAAAGGTCCCTCCATCATGCCCGGCGGTCCCGCGAGCAGTTGGGAACTCATTCAACCCGTTTTTGAAGCCATTTCCGCCAAGGTGGATGGCGTTCCGTGTGTGACCCACATCGGCACCGGCGGGGCGGGGCACTTTGTGAAAATGGTCCACAACGGCATCGAATACGGCGACATGCAGCTCATCTGCGAAGCCTACCAGATTTTCAAAACGGCCGGTTTCTCCACCGAGGAAATGGCGGAGATCTTCGAGGAATGGAACAAGGGGCCTCTGGAGAGCTACCTCATCCAGATCACCAGCAAAATTTTCACCATCCAGGACAAGGAAACCGGCAAACCCATCGTCGAAATGATCCTCGACAAGGCCGGGCAAAAAGGCACGGGCCGCTGGACGGTGATGAACGCCGCCGACAACACCGTCGTCATTTCCACGATCAACGCCGCCGTCGAGGCCCGCATCCTTTCCTCCCTGCACGATCAGCGCCAGATCGCCGCCGGAGCGTTCGCCGGACCCACCGCGAAGATCGATCTGCCCAAGGACGTTCTCGTGAAAAAAGTCCACGACGCCCTCTACGCCTCCAAGGTCATCTCCTACGCCCAGGGGCTCGACCTCATCAAAAAGGTCGGCGAAGCCCACGGCTGGGGCCTCAACCTCGGGGCGATCGCCCGCATCTGGCGCGGCGGCTGCATCATCCGGGCGCGTTTCCTCAACCGCATCACCGAGGCCTACGAGCGCAATCCCGATCTGGTGAACCTGATGCTCGACCCGTTCTTCCAGGACATTCTCAACAGTCATCAGGCCGACTGGCGTGAGATCGTGGGCCTCGGAGTGAGCAACGGCATTCCCGTTCCCGCCTTCAGCGCCTCGCTCGGGTACTACGACAGCTACCGCAGCGCCCGTCTCCCCGCCAACCTGCTCCAGGCCCAGCGGGATTTCTTCGGCGCCCACACTTACGAGCGCCTCGACAAACCCGCCGGTGAGTTTTTCCACACCGACTGGCCCGACGTGGTCGAGGACTGAGAAGCGCGCCGCTCCAGGACGCATTCTGCAGAGGAAAGGGAGGCCGCGTGGTCTCCCTTTTTTCGATCCTCCTCTCGCGTGACGATCCGGGAAGCCCGCGCGCGCGTAAAGCTCTCCCCATCTGTTCTTGACAAGATCCGTCGAAATCTTTTTCCTTTCGGAATGATGCCGGTAAGTCCAACCCTCAAACCCGTTGCGTCGTGGAGCTCCCGGCAGCGGGTGTCAGCGGTGGTTGTTCGTTAGGATTATGAACTTCATCTTTGCCACGATTTTCAGCATCGCGATCCTATATGCGTGGGGAGGTCTTATTTTCGCCTTTTGGTGCATACGCTTTGATGGATCGGAAGGGAAGAGGCGATGTTCGCTGAAAGAGGAATGAATCAAATTTCCTGGATCTGTTCGCTTGCCGGTGTGTTCTGCACTGGAATCTGCCATGGCGGCGACAGGGCTGCACTGGATGGCGGATCGGAATGGATTTCGGAAAAGAAACCGGCCGATTATCGAGCCCGTTTCGCAAAGATCGAGAGGAGGGTGTGCGCGTGAGCGAGGCGAGCGGACGGGGACGACTCCTGCGCGTAGTCGGCGTGCCCGGGGCCGTACTGATGGGGCTGGGTTCGATTCTGGGCACCGGTATTTTCGTGAGCTTGGGAATCGCGGCGGGGGTCGCCGGACCGTCCGTGATCCTCGCGGTCGCGATTGCGGCGGTGGTCGCCACCTGCAACGGACTGTCCAGCGCACAACTCGCCGCGAGTCATCCCGTCAGCGGCGGCACCTATGAGTACGGCTACCGCTACCTGAATCCGGCGCTCGGCTTCACCGCAGGATGGATGTTCCTCTGTGCGAAGTCCGCCTCCGCAGCGACGGCGGCGCTCGGCTTCGCCGGATACGTTCTCGTTGCCTTCGGACAGTCGGGGATGACGGCCCGCATTGTGCTGGCGCTCGTGGCGATCGGACTGGTGGCGGGGGTTGTCGCCAGCGGGATGCACCGGTCGAATCGAGCCAACGCCGTGATCGTATCGTTGACCTTGGCGGCCTTGCTGGTCTTCGTGCTCGCCGGTATTCCGTCCGCGTTCGACGGGGCGTCCCTGCATCTCCGCACTCTTTTTGACATCCCGGCCGATGGTGTCGGCGGGCTGCTCCACGCGACCGCCCTGATGTTTGTGGCCTACACCGGCTACGGGCGCGTCGCGACACTGGGCGAGGAAATCCGCGATCCCCGGCGCGGCATCCCGAAGGCCATCCTGCTCACCCTGCTGGCCACCATGGGAATCTACGTGACGGTAGCCTTCGTCGCCGTGGCCGCCGTCGGTGCCCCCGGACTGGCGGAGGCCACTCTCGCCGCCGCTCCCCTGGAGGTGGTCGCGCGAGGATTCGGGGTCCCCGGTGTCGCCTGGATCGTCGCCACGGGTGCCGTCACCGCGATGCTCGGAGTCCTGCTCAACCTTTTGCTGGGGCTTTCGAGGGTGCTCCTGGCAATGTCCCGGCGGAGGGACATGCCGACGGGTCTGGCCCGGCTCGACGGCGAGCAGGCCTCGCCGCGCCGCGCCGTCATCGCCGTGGCGGTGCTGGTGGCCGCGCTCGCGATGACGGGAAGCGTGGGGCTTACCTGGTCGTTCAGTGCGTTCACCGTGTTGGTTTACTACGCCCTCACCAATCTCGCGGCTCTCCGGCTTCCAGAGGAGAGCCGACTCTACCCGAGATGGGTCCCCGTTTGCGGCCTCGTCTCCTGCCTTGGCCTCGCTTTCTGGGTCGAGCCGGAGATCTGGTTCGCCGGTCTCGCGCTCATCGGGGCGGGGCTCCTCTGGCACAAGATGACCGGGAGCCGTTTTCGAAATACGGACGAAGTGTGATCCCGATTTCTCCTCCCGAGACCCGCGAGGAGGGGAGGGGAGGTCGGGTTTCCATCGGGCGATGAATTTCGGCGCGGGGCGCGATGGTCGTGTTTCGTAATCGCGTTCTTGACTTGTGGGGCGATCCGGCCTGAAATCCCCCATCCCATTTCCATCATGCAGACCCAGCTCAAGATCAAACTCGCCACCTTCATGTTCCTCCAGTATTTCATCTGGGGGTCGTGGTACGTCAGCATGGGGGCCTATCTCTCCACTCTGCAGTTCACCGGAAGCCAGATCGGTCTCGCCTATGGAGCCTTCGCCATCGGAGCGATGATCTCGCCCTTTTTTGTCGGTCTCATCGCCGACCGTTATTTTCCCTCGGAAAAAATCCTCGCGGTACTCGGAATCGTCGGCGGGGCGATGCTCTGCGCTCTACCGCAGTTTGATACCTTCGGCAGCTTTTACCCCGCGCTGATCTTCTACTGCGCCCTCTACGTTCCCACTCTCGCCCTGGGCAACTCCCTCTCGCTGCATCACCTCGACAACCCGAAAGCCGACTTCCCCCGCGTCAAGATGCTCTCGGCGGTGGGTTGGATCGCTGGTCTCGTGGCTCTGAACGCCCTCGACGGAGCCGAGTCCTCGGTGCAATTCTACCTCGCCGGCGGGGCCTCCATTGTCTTCGGCCTCTTTTCCCTGTTCCTCCCGCACACCCCTCCGATGAAAACCGGAGCGGATGTCAGCCTCGGCGAGATTCTCGGTCTCGACGCCCTCGCCCTGCTCAAAAAACCGTCCTTCGCCATTTTTATTCTCTGCATGTTCCTGATCTGCATCCCGCTCTATTTTTACTTCGTCAATCTCGGCATCTACCTGACGCAGTTGAAATGGGAAAACATGCTCGTGAAGACCTCCTTCGCTCAGATCTCGGATGTTGTCTTTTTCCTGCTCCTGCCCTTTTTCCTGAAGCGATTCGGCTACAAAAAAACCATCTTCGTAGGCATCGCCTGTTGGGTCGCCCGTTATTTCGCGCTCTCCGGCAGCGTCGATGCGGGGACCTACGCCGCCGCCCTCATTTTCACCGCGATCTTCCTCCACGGGGCCTGCTACGACTTCCTCTTCATCGCGGGA
>CAYLJC010000221.1:5170-5462 GCA_964383345.1 uncultured Akkermansia sp.
GACAACTCTACGTCGATGACGAAGCGAACGAGCGCACCCGCGGGGCGGCCCAGGGATTTATCGCTTTCATCCTCTGGGGGGTGGGGGCCTTTGTCGGGACCCTCCTCGCCGGCAAAGTCCTCGCGATGCACGAACTCGAAACGCCCGTCAACGGCATCGAACACGACTGGGCCGCGATCTGGCAAACCCCGGCCTGGGGCGCGGCGGTCGTGCTGATCGTTTTCCTCCTCTTCTTCACGGATCCCGGGAAAGGAAAAAACAGCGACGGAGCGGCCGCCTGACGGAAAGTGGT
>CAYLJC010000222.1:0-5444 GCA_964383345.1 uncultured Akkermansia sp.
GCAGGAGACCGATCCGGAAAAAGGCAAGGCGCTCGCCGCGCCGGTCGAGTTCCTCACCCGCGAGGCCTACGACGAAGAGGCGGCGGTGCGCATCACCCATTTCACCCTGCCCGAGGATGTCCGCGCGAGCCTCTTCGCCGATTCCAGCCAGACCCAGAATCCCAGCGCGATTTGCTTCGACCACCAGGGCCGCCTTTACATCGCCGAGATCCATCGCTGGCGGGCGGGCGTGCAGGACATCCGCAACGAACAGCATCTCCTCCTCGACGACATTAACAACCGGACGAACGAAGACCGATTGCGGATGTATGAAAAGGATCAAATGAGGCGTCCCCTTTCCTTCTACACCGAATTCACCGACCGCATCGTCCGGGTCGAGGACACCGACGGCGACCGACGCGCCGACACCACGGGAGTCTGGGCCGACGGATTCAACGACATCCTCGACGGCCCCGGCATCGGGCTCATCGCCGGGGAAAACAACGACATCTACTACACCAATATTCCGCATCTCTGGCATCTCCGCGACGACGACGGTGACGGCCGCGCCGAAGAGCGCATCTCCCTCCAGGATGGCTTCGGCGTGCGCATGAGCATCTCGGGGCACGACATGCACGGCCTCGTCTGGGGACCCGACGGGAAACTCTACTGGTCCATCGGCGACCGCGGTTACCACCTCACCACCAAAGAGGGTCGTCATTATGACCGCCCCTACACCGGAGGAGTGTTCCGCTGTGATCCCGACGGCTCTCATCTTGAGGAAATCTATTCGGGCCTGCGCAATCCACAGGAACTCGCCTTTGACGAATTCGGCAATCTTTTCACCTGTGACAACAACGCCGACGCCTGGGACACCGGACGCCTCGTCTACATCCTCGAAGGCGGGGACACCGGCTGGCACCACGGGCATCAGGTGCTGATGAATTTCCGCAACCAGCTCAAACTGCGCACTCCCGACTATGAGCATCCCGGGCACAAAAAAATCCCCATGAATCCCTGGATGACCGAAGCGATCTGGGAACCCGACCACGCGGAGCGGCCCGCCCATGCCCTGCCGCCCATCGCCAAAGTCTCGTGGGGACCGAGCGGGTTGGTCTACAACTACGGGGTCACCGCGATGCCCTCGCGCTACGCCCGTCATTTCTGGGTCTGCAACTTCGGCGGGGCGAAAGGTGACCTCGAGACCTTTTCGGTGAAAAACAACGGGGCCGGTTTCTCCCTCGACCAGCACGAGATCTTCATGGTCGGACTGGGCAACACCGATGTCGAATTCGGTCCCGACGGGCGCATGTATCTGAGCTGCTTCAACAACAACGGCTGGGTCAAACAAGACCTCGGCAATGTCTACGTCCTCGAAGCCAACGAAGCGGAAAACGCCGAACTGCTCCGCAGCACCCGCGAAATCCTCTTGCGGGATTTTTCCACCATTGACACAAAAACCCTCGGCAATCTTCTCGCCCACGCGGACATGCGCGTCCGCCAACGCGCCCAGTTCGCCCTTGCGAAAACGGGAGGCGAAGCCGCAGCCCTCTTCACCGCCGCCGCAACCCAGAGGGACCACCGCCTCAAGCGGCTCCACGGCATCTGGGGACTCGGGCAGCTTTCGCGGAGAGATCCCGCCCTGCTCGAAACGCTCGTTCCCCTGCTCGCCGACAGCGACGCCGAGGTGCGGGCCCAGGCCGCGAAAGTGCTCGCCGACTCGCGCACCGCCGTCGCCGGGGACGCTCTCCTCACCGCCCTCGCCGATGCCTCGGCCCGGGTCAAAGCCTTCGCCGCGATCGGCGTGGGCAAATGCGGCAACCTCTCCGCCTTTCCCCGTCTCATTGAGATCCTCGCGGAAAATGACAACCGGGATGTCTTTCTCCGCCACGCCTGTGTCCAGGGACTCTGGTATCTCAATGACAGGGAAAAAATCCTCCGGGAGTCGAAAAACGAATCTCCGGCGGTCCGTCTCGGCATCCTCCTCGCCCTCCGCAAACTGAAGGATCCCCGCGTGAAATATTTCCTCAACGACCCGGAGGAATCCCTCCGCCATGCCGCCATCCGCGCGATCAACGATCTCGATCTTCTCACCGCCCTGCCCGATCTCGCCGCTCACATCCAGCCCTACGCCGCCGCCGCGTCCGTTCCGCGCCCACCCGCCGACCACCGCGATGCGATTCTCCAGACCCGTCTCATCAACGCCAATTTCCGCGTCGGCAAAAACGAGAACGCGGCCAACCTGCTTGCCTACGCCGCCCAGACAAAACTGCCCGCGATGCTGCGCGAACAGGCCCTCCTCGCCATCGAGGAGTGGCGGCGACCCAACCCTGTCGACTCCACCACCGGACACTATCGCCCACTCCCCCCCGAGAGCCGGGAGGACATCACCGCGGCGGTCAAAGCCGGGTTGCCCGGGGTTTTTCAAACCGCCGAGGGTCCTCTCGTCGGACTCGCCACCCGCATCGCCCTGACTTACGGAGTCGATGCCCCCGAAGAACTCCTCCTCACCCAGATCCGCAGTGCCGCATTCGATGTCTCCTCGCGCGTCAGTTCGCTGGAGGGTCTCGTCCGCCAGAATCCCGCCGCTCTCGCCGACCACTGGAACGAACTCCTCGCCGACAAAAACGTGATCTTCCGCTCCGCCGTCGTGAGGCAACTGCTCGAACTCGATCCTCCCCGCGGTCTCGCCGCCGCTTCCGAAATGGCCCGGTCCGAATCCCTCGGGGCGCGTCAGCAGGGCTACCGCCTCCTCGCCGGTTCGACCGCCCCCGAGGCCATCGCCCTTTTCCGCGATCGACTGACCTCGATCGACAAAGAACTCCCCGGCGCCCTTCTCGACCTCTTGGAGAGCGCCGCCGCCGTGAAGGACGAGGGCATTGCCGGGCTCCTCGCCGCGTATGAGAAGGGGATTGACCCGACCGATCTCATGCGTGTCTTCCGCCCCGCCCTCGAGGGAGGCGACCCGGGCAAGGGCGCGGAAATCTTCACGACCCACGCGGCGGGACAATGCTCCAAATGCCACAAGATCGATGGCGACGGCGGGATCGCCGGCCCCGAACTCACCGGCATCGGGGCGCGCCAGCAAAAGGAATATCTCCTCGAATCGCTCATCGCTCCGAGCAAGGTCATCGCCCCCGGCTACGGCATCACCCTCGTGACCCTCAAGAACGGCGAGAGTCTCGGCGGCATGCTCATGAGCGAAGACAGCCGCCACATCGTCATCCGCATGCCCGATCCCGCCGCCTCGGAGCGGCAGATCGAGCGCACCATCCCCATGGCGGAGGTGGCGACCCGCCAACCGCCCGTCTCCGCCATGCCGCCCATGACCTTTATCCTGACAAAATCCGAGCTGCGCGATGTCGTGGCCTATTTGGCGTCTCTGAGACCGAAAAAGGAAAAAAAGGGTCATTAAGTACGGCGCTCATCCGTTAAGGAGAATGTCGGACCCGGCTTGCAGTCCGACTTACTCCCCTTATAGTCTCCCTTATGAAGAGAATCTTTCTCCTCACCGTCCTTCTCAGTCTCCCCTCCCTCCACGCCGCCGATCCCCCCAACAAACGGGGCCGGGGCTTCTTTGGATTCGGGGCGCAAAAGACCGAACAAATTTCCGCCGGGCTGTTCCCCCAGCGTGCGGATGAATCGCCCGCCGCTCCGGACGCGGCAAGCTCCTCCCGCTCCCGGCAGGACGGAATTTTCCGCTCGGGACAGCCCCGACAGGTCGATGCCGTGTCCTACGTGATCCAAAACGGACGCAAGATCGAACGCCCCATCGAAGCGGCGGAAGCGACGGCACCGACCACGACGTCCCAAGAAACCGATTCCGCCCCCGTCCTTGCAGTGATGACGTCCCCGGCGGACGGTGGAGTCGAAACGGTCTCCGACGACGGCCGCAAAAAGCGGGGATTTTTTGCTTTCGGACGTCGGGGTGACCGCGAGGAAAACGAGGTGGTCACTCCCGTGCCCGCCGCACCGGACGCCCCCGCCCCGCCGCGCGCCACTCCGGCACCAGCGGTGGCAGCGGCATCCCCCGCCGCCGACAGCAACGCGTCCACGACGAGCGAAAACGCGGAGGTGTTCGATGCACCCGACTTTGCCGCGGAAGCGGAGGAGAAAAACGGTCTCCTCGGTTGGATCCCTTTTCTCTCGCGGAACAAGCGGGACTCCGCAGCGGAAGCGCAATCCCCCGCTCCCGTGATCGCCACTGCCCAACCCGTCCCGGCGGCACCCGTGGTGGCCGCGAAACCGACCCCGGCCACGAAGCCTGAACCAGCCGCCCCGAAACCGGCCCCCACCACGACCACGGTGGCGGCGAACACGCCGGCCCCGACCACCTTCGAAGTTCCCCGCAACACCGAGGCGAAGAAAGAGGAGAAAGCCAACTCCTCCGGCGGCGGACTCCTCGCCCCCATCGCGAACATCCGCCCTCCCCGCAAAGAACTCGACCTCTCCGACGCGGTGACCATCATTCAGGATGGAGAGATCGTGGCCGGATCGGAGACAAATTTCGAGACCGTCCCCGAACCCGACACCGGAGACCGGCCCCAGGCACCCCAGATCGTCAACGGCGTCAAAACCTACGCCTCGTGGGATGACGTCACGGCCCGCTCCTCGTCGGCCGCGGACAAGATCATCCGTTCGATGCGATAGCAAAAGGCGACCGCGCTTTCCGCCTCCCCCGAAATCGGGAAATCGGACGCGAAAGCGCTGGAATTCTCCCCATCCTGCGGCAGCATAGACCCGCTTCCGGGACCATGTCGCCTACCGCCCACACTCTCTCCCACCCACGCCGCGTCGTCCTTCTCGTCGGCGTCGTCCTCGTGCTGCGCCTGCTCTACGCGGTCTTTTTCGCCACCAATCCGGCGGGGGACGAGGCCTACTACTGGGACTGGGGCCGACAACTCGACTACGGCTATTATTCGAAGCCGCCCTTCATCGCCTGGCTCTACGCCCTGGTCGACTGGATCGGGGGAGGCAGTCTCTTTGCCTTCCGTGCCACCGCCGCGCTGCTCGGGACCGGCTCCCTCCTCCTCCTCTACCCGCTCGCGACGAGTCTCTTCGGAGAACGCACCGGATGGTTCGCCGTCCTTCTCGGCCTGGCCGCGCCGGCCAATGCAGTGCTGAGCTTTTTCCTCACGATAGACGCGCCCCTCGTGGTCTGCTGGTCCACCGCGCACTGGATGCTGTGGCGTTTTCTCTCGGGCGAAGGGAAAACGGGAACCTTGGTGATCCTCTTCCTCGCCCTCGGGATCGGACATCTCTGCAAACAGATGATGATGGTGTTTCCCCTCCTCACCCTGATTTTCCTCGTCCTCCATCCCGAGACCCGCTCCTTTCTGCGCCGCCCCGCTCTCTGGCTGACCCTTCTCGGCTCCTTCCTCTCGCTCTTCCCTCCGCTGATGTGGTACGCGCGCCACGACTGGATCACCTTCCAGCACACCAGCCATCACTTCGAGGTGAAAAAC
>CAYLJC010000223.1:0-515 GCA_964383345.1 uncultured Akkermansia sp.
AACAGATCGAGGCGGTCTATGAAGTGGATCAGTCGCCCATCGGCAAAACCTCGCGTTCGACTCCGGCGACCTATGTGAAGGTCTTCGACGAAGTCCGCAAGCTCTTCGGACAACTCCCCGAGTCGCGCGCCCGCGGCTACACCGCCTCGCGCTTTTCCTTCAACACCGAGGGCGGACGCTGCGAGGCCTGCAAGGGCAACGGGGTCATCAGGCTGGAGATGAATTTTCTCCCGACGACCTACGTTGTCTGTGAAGAATGCGACGGACGCCGCTACAACAGTCCGACCCTGGAGGTGCTCTACAACGGCAAATCCATCGGCGACATCATGGATCTCTCGATCGAGGAAGCCGCCGATTTTTTCTCCGGCCACCCGAAAATTTCCCGCACCCTCACCCTCATGAAGGAGACCGGACTCGGCTACCTTCATCTCGGCCAGCCCAGTCCGAGCCTCTCCGGAGGCGAGGCCCAGCGCATCAAGCTGGTCACCGAACTGACGCGGGGCATCGGGCGGTCC
>CAYLJC010000223.1:525-5415 GCA_964383345.1 uncultured Akkermansia sp.
TTCACCTCCGGCCGGCCCGCCACCGGGCCGTAACGCAACCGCTGCAGCGTCGCCCTCAGGACCGGCTCCACCGGCCGGTCCTCCAACCGCACCAGCCACCGCCCGGCCTCGGCGCGCACCGGATCCGCCGCACCGCGTCTCCGCCAGAACCGCCAGCCCAAGTCAAACCTCTACCTCATCGAAGAACCGAGCATCGGACTGCATCCCGCCGACGTGAAACGCCTCCTCGAGATCATGCACCATCTCGTCGACGACGGTCATACCGTCGTGGTCATCGAGCACAATCTCGAGATCATGGCCGAGGCTGATTACCTCATCGACATCGGACCCGAGGCCGGGGACGCCGGGGGAGAGGTCGTCGCAGCAGGCACCCCGGAACAGGTCGTGAAGGTGAAAAAAAGCCGGACCGCACCCTTTTTGGCGGCTCAGTTGGGGAGGGAGTGAGCCGTCGCGTGCCGCGGTCGGATCGCATAATCCCCACGAATGGGATCAATGGGGAGACGGCTTCGTAAGTTTGTCTTACTTGACGGAGCCTGGTCGCACGATTAGATTCCCACGCATGACGACAACGACTCTTTCCAGCAAGGGACAGGTGGTCTTGCCTCGTTTGGTTCGCAGCAAGTTGCATTTGGCTCCGGGAACCAGGTTTTTGTGTGAGATCCAAGGCGATTCCGTGGTCTTGACGCCGGAACATCCTCGTCGTTTTGTTCGCGAATACGTCACCGATCCCCACACCGGACTGCGGGTGACCAAATCTTCCGATGACGCGGAGCCGGTGACCACCGAGATGATCAAGGCTCTTTTGGAGGATTATCCATGAGGTGGCTGCTGGACGTGAATTCCCTGATCGCCTTGGCGCATCAGGGACACGCGGATCATTCGCGGGTCATCCGTTGGTTCGCGTCGCTGTTTGGTTCCGAGGCGAGGCTCGGGACCTGTGCGATCACGGAAGTGGGTTTTGTTCGCGTCAGTATTCAGGCCGGTTTCGAGAACAATGCCCCGGATGCCTCGGAGACCTTGCGCGGCCTGAAGGCCAGCAGCCGAATCCCCTTTGATTTGATTCCGGATTCGCTGGGAGCGGATCATCTCCCCGCTTATGTATTGGGAGCCAAGCAAGTGACCGATGGTCATTTGCTCGCACTGGCAAAAGAATCTTCGATGCGGTTGGCTACCTTGGACAAAAGTATTCCGGGAGCCTACCTCATCCCTTGATCCGGAGGGAAGGGATTCGGTTCACAGTCCGGAGCGTGCGAGATAACAATGAGACAAACAATCTTTTCGGGGACTTGTTTTGCATTTTCCGGGATGTGCCTCAAGGTGAATGGACAGCATCGCCCGCTTCGAGGTGGTGCGTGCGGCCGTATTCCTCTCTTCTCGTTCGGTCGTTTCCGATCCAGAATTGATGATAGAATTCACCGATGTGACCAAAACGTTTCCAGGAATGGAACGCCCCGCCGTGGACGGATTCACGCTCTCGGTGGCGCGCGGTGAAACCTTGGTGTTGTTGGGCTCTTCGGGCTGCGGAAAATCCACTTTGCTGAAACTCGCCAATCGCCTCCTCAAACCCGACTCGGGCGAAATCCGGATCGGAGGCAGGCCCGTCGCCACCTGGCCGGTGCGGGAGCTGCGCCGCTCGATCGGCTATGTCATTCAGAATATCGGACTTTTTCCCCACTGGACGGCGGAGGAGAATGTCGCCGCGTCTCTTCGCATCGCCGGAGTCTCTCCGAAGGAGCGACGCCGACGCAGCCACGAACTGCTCGATCTCATCGGCCTGGATCCGGACGACCATGCCACCCGCTACCCCGACGAACTCTCCGGGGGCCAGCAGCAGCGTGTCGGGGTGGCGAGGGCTCTCGCCTCCGATCCCGAAATCCTCCTGATGGACGAGCCTTTCGGCGCTCTCGACGGGGTCACGCGGGAACGGCTTCAGGAGGAGGTGCGGCGGCTCAAGGAGGATCTCGGCAAAACCATTCTGCTGGTGACTCACGATCTCTTCGAGGCCCTCGCTCTGGGGGATCGTATCGGGGTCATGCACGAGGGGCGGCTCGAGCAGACGGGAGCGGCGCGGGAATTGCTCTCGGCACCGGCAACGCCCTTTGTGGAGGAGCTTTTCAAAAAACCAGCCAGACAGCTCGAAGCCTTCGGGCGGGTCGGTGGGAGATTCGTTGAAAAGGAGGAGGCCTGATTTGTCGGAGCGTTTCTGGGAAGTAAAGACCACTTTGGTGGAACATCTTTTCTGGCTCACCTTGTTGCCGGTGGGGATCGCGGTGGCAGTGGCCCTGCCTCTCGCGGTGGTGGTTCGACACCGACCGTGGCTGCGCTCGACGGCGCTCGGTCTCAGCGGTGTGATCCAGACGATCCCCAGTCTTGCGATGCTCGCTTTCCTGCTGCCGGTTTTCGGGATCGGGAAAGTGCCGGCGGTGATCGCTTTGACCCTCTACGCCATTTTGCCCATCCTCCAGAATGCCTCCATCGCTCTGCGCGACCTGCCGGGAGACGTTCTCGAAGCGGCCGACGGGATGGGTTTTTCGCCCCGTCAGCGGCTTGCCCTGGTGGAACTCCCGCTCGTCCTTCCGGTGGTTTTCGGAGGCATCCGCACCGCCACCGTGATCTGCGTGGGGGTGGCCACGCTCTCCACGTTCATCGGGGCCGGTGGTCTCGGCGATTTCATCAACCGGGGCATCGCCCTGAACCGCACCTCGCTGCTTTTGCTCGGAGCGGGGGTCGCCGCCGCGCTCGCCCTGATCCTCGATTTTCTCATCGACACCGTCGGGGTGGCCCTGCGGCCTGGACGGAGATCTCCCGGGCTGCGCCCGCGCCTCATTGCCGCCGGGACCGTCGTTGCGTTGCTCGTCGCCGTCCTCGCCTTCCCCCGGCCCGTCGATGCGGAGAGGGATGGCGTCAATGCCGCACAGGCCGGGACGGTGGTGGTGGGGGCCAAAAACTTCACCGAACAGATCGTGCTCGGTGAGTTGCTGGCCCAGTGGATCGAAGGACGAACCGGGCTCCGGGTCGAACGCCGTTTTCCGCTCGGCGGAACGGTGATCTGCCACGAGGCGCTGCGGAACGGCGGGATCGACCTCTATGTGGAATACACCGGGACCGCCCTGCTCCAATTGCTCGGTCTCGATTATGATCCCGGCGCTTCGGCGGGCGCGGTCCTCGCGGAGGTTCGTCGCCACTACCGCGAGCGCTTCGACACGGTGGTCCTGCCGCCTCTCGGATTCGAAAACACCTATGCGATGGCGATGCCGAGAGAGTCGGCCGAAGACCGCGGGTGGACCCGGATCAGCCAACTCGCGGAGTCGGCTGCGGGCGAGGGCGGATTGCACGCGGGCTTCACCGCAGAGTTCGTGGAGCGCGAGGACGGTCTGCCGGGCTTGCGGCGCACCTACGGGCTGCGCTTCGCGAAGGTGAGCGATCTCGCGCCGGAACTCATCCACGCCGCCGCCGCAAGCGGGGAGGTGGACGTCATCGGGGCGTTCTCGACCGACGCCCGCATTCACGAATTCGATCTCGTCGTGCTCGAAGACGACCTCGATTATTTCCCTCCCTACGAGGCCGTTCCGGTCGTCCGCCGCGGCGTGCTGGAACGTCTCCCGGAACTGCAACCCGTCCTGGAGGAGCTGGGCGGCCGCATCGACAACGCCACCATGATGCGGCTCAACCACGCCGTGGATGTCGGGAAGCGCTCGCCGCGCGAGGTCATCCGCGACTTTCTGAAACCTTTCCTAAACGAAGAAGAAACAGGGTGAAATGCCCGCAACCCCAAGAACCGAACGATGCCACAACCACGATACCGGGTGCAATTCCCACCGACCGATGCCGCCAGCCTGGAGCAGGACGAAGTGACCTTCCAGATCATTGAGAAAGGAGGTCGGGAAGTGCAAATCCGCTTCCATGACTACGATCAGATCTACCTGAGACCGGGACTCTACGAACAGCTTTTTTACGATCGCCTCAAGTGCGCTTCCCCGGACAAGGTGGGGCAGTTGCTCGAACTGGCTCTGGAAACGGACCGCGAGCCGGTCACCGAGTTGCGCGTGCTCGACCTCGGCGCGGGCAACGGCATGATGGGTGAGGTGCTCAAAAACCGCCACGGGGTGGCCCGGCTGGTGGGCGCCGACATCATTCCCGAAGCCCGGGACGCCGCCTACCGCGACCGTCCCGATGTCTACGACGAGTATTTCGTGGCTGATTTCACCGATTTGAAAGAGCAGGACGAAGAGCAGTTGGAGGAGTGGCGATTCAATTGCCTGACCTCCGTAGCGGCGCTGGGTTTCGGCGACATCCCGCCGCAGGCCTTTTTCAACGCGATGCGTCTCGTCAAGCCGACCGGGTGGCTGGCCTTCAACATCAAGGAGACTTTCCTGAACCGTTCCGACCAGTCGGGGTTCTCGCGTTTTATCCGCGAACTGATTTTCTCCGAATATCTCGACATCTATCATCTGGAGCGCTACCGCCACCGCCTTTCGATGGAGGGAACCCCGCTCTATTATTTCGCCCTGGTAGGCCGCAAGAAGGCGCAGATTCCGGACGACTTTCTCTCGATGATAGAGATGGACGAAGACACCTGAGAAGCCTCGGTCAACGCTCCGGCCCGGCGGAATCGGAACTTCCGGCGGGCCGTTCCGCAGGGGTGGGCCGCTCTGTGGAGTCCGCTCCCAAATCCGCCTGGTTCGGGGAATCCGCGAGACCGCGGAAATCGAGTCCGGTGGGTTCCTGGAAAACACGCAGACCGAACTCGGGCACCACGGCGTAGAGGTGGTCGAAAATGTCGGCCTGAATCGTTTCGTAGTTGGCCCAGGCCCGGTCAGCGCTGAAGCAGTAGATCTCGATGGGGAGACCGCGGCCCACGGGGGCGAGCTGTCGTACGAGCAGGGTCAG
>CAYLJC010000224.1:0-5406 GCA_964383345.1 uncultured Akkermansia sp.
GCCGACTACACCGCCTTGCGCCGCTGGGTCATCCATCCCAAACACATCAAAGAAGACCCCTTCGGCAATCCCACGGTCCGCGCGAACATGCACGCGGGTGCCAACTGGGACCACGTGACCGGTCCGAGCGGCCCCGAGGATCCCATGCTTTCGATGATCTCGATCCGGACCACGGACGACAAACCCATCGGACTGCTCGCCAATTTCTCGATGCATTATTTCGGCGACAGGGACATCAGCGCTGATTATTTCGGCCTTTTTGCCAATGGACTTCAGGACAAACTCGATCCTGACAAAACCGGTTTTGTGGCCATCATGTCCCACGGATGCAGCGGCGACATCTGGCGTCACGACTACGAAAAGACCTCCAAACGCGGCGAGGACGCCCTCACCATTGAACAATATTCGCAGGACATGGTTGATCTCGCCCTCAAGGCCCTCGACGGAGTCACCTACGAATCGCCCGCCTCCATCGCCATGGCCGAGACCCGCATGACCCTCGCCTACCGCGTCCCGGACAAACAGCGGCTCGAATGGGCCAAAAAAGTCATGGCCGAAGTCGGGGACCGACTCGTCAAAACCCGGCCCGAGATTTATGCCCGCGAGCAGATCCTGCTCGACGAGAAAAAACAAACCGAAGTCGTGGTGCAGGGCCTGCGGCTCGGAGAAAACATCACCATCGCGACCACGCCGAACGAAACCTACGCCATCACCGGCCTGAAAATCAAGGCCGCCAGCCCCGCCCCCCACACCATGGTCATCGAACTGGCCAACGGCGGCGACGGCTACATCCCGCCCCCGGAACAACACCTTCTCGGCGGCTACAACACCTGGCCGGCCCGCTCCGCCGGACTGGAGGTGCAGGCCGAACCGAAGATCGCCGAAGCCGCGATCCAGATGCTGGAAAAAGTCACCGCGCAGCCCCGTGCGGATCGACGCGCCGAGGCGGGTCCCGCCGTGTCCCACACCCTCGGACTCAAACCCCGCGCTTACTGGCGTCTCGACGAATTCGCAGGGCCGCGGGCGGTGGATGCCTCGCCCAACGGAATCGACGCCCTCTACGAACCGCAGGTGTTGTTTTACCTGCCCGGACCCAACGACGCCGCCTTCGCCAAAGGCGGGATCAACCGCAGCGCTCACTTCGCCGGGGACAGGCTCTCGGCGCGTTTTCCCGGAATGACGGGGCATGACTTCAGCGTGTCCCTCTGGTTTTGGAGCGGGACGGCCAAAGGGGTCATGGACGGCACCGAGTGGCTTCTTTCACGAGGAAACGCCCTCGCCCTTCGCGAGAGCGGGGACCACATCGGCCTCCGCGAGGACGCCGAGGGAAATCGCAGTCTCGTCCACACCGGGAGCGGCGGAAAAGAATCCCCGCTGACTTCCTCCGTCGAGCGCTGGAAATGGCACCACCTCGTCGTCGTCCGATCGGGGAACGAAGTCCAGTGTTACCTGGATGGCACCAAAGCCGCAAACCTTTCCGCCGAAAGCTCCGGCGGAAAAGCGTCCGACACCTTCTTCTTCGGCGGCAGTTGCACCGGAGACGGGAATTTCGAAGGCCGTCTCGACGAAATCGCCGTGTTTGATCGTGCTCTCAGCGCCGAGGAAGTCACGGCACTCTCTCAAAAAAGCCGTCCCTGAAGTCCTGAGAAAAGAAAATCGAAACCCGCCGCCGCTCCCAACGCGGGCGGCGGGGTTCAGGGGAAAATCAGGGAAGAGGAAAACGTTCGTTCAGTTCGAGCACGCGCTGGCGGATCGCTTCGAGTTTGGCGGCATCGTCCCGATTCCGGATGGCTTCGTGAATGAGGTCGCCGACGGTGGCCATATCCTCTTCTTTCATCCCGCGAGTGGTCACCGCCGGAGTGCCGATGCGGATGCCACCGCCCTTGAAGGGACTCTCGGTGTCAAACGGGATGGAATTTTTGTTCACCGTGATGCCCGCCTTGTCGAGCGTTTCCTGGACGACTTTGCCATTCAGTTCCTGCGGACGCAGATCGACCATGAAGAGGTGGTTGTGGGTGCCGCCCGAGATGATGCGGTAGCCGAGGCCGCCGAGGTGCCCGGCGAGAGCCGCGGCGTTCCTGACCACCTGCTCCTGGTATTCCTTGAAACCGGGCTGGAGCGCCTCGTGGAAACACACCGCCTTGGCCGCGATGACATGCATGAGCGGTCCGCCCTGGATGCCGGGGAACACCATGGAGTCGATTTTCTTGGCGAGATCCTCGTCATTGGTGAGAATGAGTCCGCCGCGGGGACCGCGCAGGCTCTTGTGCGTGGTGGTGGTGACGAAATGGGCGTGCGCCAGCGGCGAGGGGTGGACGTCGGCGGCGACGAGACCGGCGATGTGGGCCATATCGACAAAAAGATAGGCCCCGACGGAATCGGCGATCTCGCGCATCCGGGGGAAGTCGATGATCTGGGAATAGGCCGAGGCCCCCGCCGTGATCATTTTCGGCTGGTACTCCTTCGCGATGACGGCGAGCTGGTCGTAGTCTATCGTTTCGCTGTCCTCCGAGACGCCGTAGTGCTTCACCTCGTAGAGTTTGCCGGAGAAATTGGCGAAGTGCCCGTGGGTGAGGTGCCCGCCGTGGGAGAGATCCATCGTGAGGATCTTGTCGCCCGGTTCGAGCACGCTGAAGTAGACCGCGGCATTGGCCTGCGATCCGCTGTGCGGCTGCACATTGGCAAACTTCGCATCAAAAAGTTCTTTGGCCCGCTCGATCGCGAGCGTCTCCACCTTGTCGACGTTTTCGCAGCCGCCATACCAGCGACGCCCCGGATACCCCTCGGCGTACTTGTTGGTGAGACAACTGCCCTGGGCCTGCTGCACGGCCTTGGAGGCGAAGTTCTCCGAGGCGATCAGTTCGATATTGCCGTTTTGGCGGGCGGCTTCTTCCTCGATGGCGCGGAAGATTTCGGGGTCGGTCATGGCGACCCGGGGAGCGCTCACCGGCACCCCGCAGGAGTTCATTTTGCCGACGCGGCGCTCGTGGCGTCCGCCGGATTCGAAGGAGGCTCCGAGCCAGGCGTCAACGATGGCGGCTCCTTCCTCGCCGTTGGTGTTGTCGCCGGCGAGGCAGAGCACGTTGGTGTTGTTGTGGACGCGGGTGCGGGCGGCGAGATCGGGCGTGGTGACCACGGCCGCCTGCACGCCGGGGAAGCGGTTGGCCGCGATGGACATGCCGATTCCGGTGGTGCAGCAGAGGATGCCGAGCTGTTTCCCACCGGTGGCGACGGCGCTGGCGACGCGGGCGGCGTAGTCGGGATAATCGACCGATTCCTCGGAGAAACTGCCCACGTCCTCGATGTCGTATCCCTTGCCCCTGAGGTGCGCGAGGACGGCTTCTTTCAGTGCATAACCACCGTGGTCGGTGCCGATGATGAGAGTGGGTTTCTCCATGTGTCAGTTCAGATGTAAAAAGGGAAGGGTCGTCGCCAACGTGGACAACCCTGCTGGCGTTAGCTAGAGCGGAAGAGGCGGGTTGTCAAAAGAGAACCTTCATTCTCACGATTCCGGTTCGGAGGGATCGCCGGTGAGGACAAAGCGCAGGACCGAGGGCATCGCTTCCTTGATGAGGTTCCGGGCGACGCGGTATTCGTCGAGGTCTCCTCCGATCGGATCCGGGACCTCGAGATCGAGCCCCTCCTCGGCGATAAACTCGCGCAGAACGAAGGTTTTTTCCTGCGCTTCGGGAAAGTAGCCGCGAATCGCCTCCACATGTCCGGTCCCGAGGCCGAAGATGTGGGTGTATTCCTCGATCATTTCCGGGGTGAGCATGCGGCTGCGCTGGCGCGAGATGTCGATCCCCTCCTCCTTCATCGAAGTGACGGAATGTCGGCTCGGGCCCATTTCCTCCATCGCACCGAGTCCGGCGGACCCGACCTCGATATCCGCCCCGGCTTCTTTCGCCAAATGACGAAGAAACCCCTCCGCCATGGGACTGCGGCAGACATTTCCAGTACACACGAAGAGAATTTTCTGACTCATCAATGGGGAAAAGAGAAAAGAGAATCCGGAGTAAAATCCATCGGGAAAACCTTCCGGAAAAGCTAATGGAGCGTCGAACCCGCGAATGTAAAGCGCCAACCCAGTATAAAAACTACCTTGATCCCCCGTCACCCGTGCTTATGCTCGAACACTTCGTTCTCCTCTCCCCCTTCCGGAACCGTCCCGTCTCACCTCCCACTCCCCTTTTCCATGACGCTCGCCGAGTTACTCACTCCCGGATGCGTGATTGCCGAGATGCAATCCGACGAGCGGTTTCCCGCCATCGCCGAGTTGGTGACCGGTCTCGTCGCGAGCGGATCGCTCCCCGCCGCACTGCAGCCCGCCGCCCTCACCGCGCTCCATGCCCGCGAGGAACAGCGCAGCACGGGAATCGGCGGCGGCATCGCCATCCCCCACAGTTTCCTCGCCGGCCTGGAATCGGTCGTGGCGATTTTCGGTCGCTCCCGCAAAGGGATCGATTTTTCCTCGGATGATCGCGCTCCGGTGCATTTTGTGGTCCTTTTCCTCGTCCCCGAATCGCAGCACGCCCTCCACCTCCAAACGCTCGCGGCGATCGCCAAAATCCTCAACAGCGCCCGGACCCGCACCCTCCTCGCCGAAGCGCCCGACGAGGCCGCCCTCTTCGAGATCCTCTCTCCGAGGACGGTCGCAGTCTGAGATTCTTCCCGCCCTTTCTTTTTCCCACTTCATGCCCGCGCCCGCCCCTTTTGCAGAAATCCTCTCCTCGCGACTGCGCGAGACCCTCGCCCGGACCGACTTCGCCGCCGACCTCCCCGAAGACTTTTCCCCGAAGATCGGCCAAACCCAGAACCGTCAGTTCGGCGACTACCAGACCAATGCGGCGATGATCCTCGCCAAGGCGCTGAATCGCAATCCCCGCGAACTTGCGGCCCAAATCGCCGATGCCTTCGAGGGCGGCGGGTTCTTTGAAAAACCGGAAATCGCCGGTCCCGGCTTCGTCAATTTCCGCGTCACCACCGCAGCCCTGACCGAGCGGCTCACCGCGCTCATCGCCGACGAGGAGCGCATCGGAGTCGCCCCGACCCCGACGCCCAAAACCATCGTGATCGATTTTTCCGCGCCGAACGTGGCCAAACCCATGCACATCGGCCACATCCGGGGCACCATCATCGGCGATTGCCTCACCCGGGTGGCCTCTTTCCTCGGACACCGCGTCATCTCCGACAACCACATCGGCGACTGGGGCACGCAGTTCGGCATGATCCTGTGGGGTTGGAAAAACGTCCTCGACCCGGGCGCCCTGGAGGCCGACCCCATCGAGGAGTTGCTCCGCGTCTACCGCGAGGTGAACGCCCGGATCGCCGAAGACGAGAGCCTGCGCGACACCTGCAAGGCCGAGCTGGTCCGGCTGCAGGGAGGAGATCCGGAAAATCTCGCGA
>CAYLJC010000225.1:0-5406 GCA_964383345.1 uncultured Akkermansia sp.
CCTCGAAGCGAACCGCATCGACGTGCGCAGTTGCAGCGCCCGCAAGCCGCTTTTCATGGACGAAAGCGCCCACGATTGGCGTTTTGTCCGGCTCGGACGGGAACTCGGCTGGAGCGGTGTCGCCCTCAAGACCTGCAAAACCCAGACCGGCGCGCTCCTCAGTCTCTGCTGGGCGAAGACCCACGGCATGACCCTGATGGTCCAGGACCTCACCAACCCCATGCTCGCCCAGATCCCACATTTTCTCCTCGCCGCCCACGCCGGGACGATCATGGGCGTGGAATCCAACGCGATGCAGTTTTACCCCGAAGCGAGCGCTCCCGAGCAGCTCGTCCACCCCGGTCTCTACCGGAGGCAAGAGGGTGTCCTCGACGGCTCGACCCTCTCGGATCGCGGATTCGGCTACCGTGCCGAGGAAGTGAAACGGGAACTGCCGACGGCGGTGTTCGGCTGAATCCTACCCTTTTACCTTATGAAACTCATCAACGACGCACCTGACGCTCCCGCCGCCGTCGGCCCTTATTCCCAGGCCGCGCGGACCGGAAATCTCCTTTTCTGCTCGGGCCAGATCCCGATCCATCCGGCCTCGGGAAAAATCGAAGCAAACACCGTGGAGGGCCAGACGGTGCAGGTTTTCGCCAATATCCGCGCTCTTCTCGCCTCGCAGGGGACCGATCTGTCGCAGGTGGTGAAATCCACCGTCTTCCTCCAGGACATGGCGGATTTTCCCAAAGTCAACGCACTCTACGAAGCGGCTTTCGCCGGACACAAGCCCGCCCGCTCCACCGTTCAGGTCGCGGCCCTGCCTCTGGGAGCGCTGATCGAGATCGAGGTGATCGTGGAAATGAAATGAACGCGGGGCGACGCCCCGTCTCTCCCCTTGCCGTATGAATCCCTGTTTTTTTGTTGTCATGGGTGTCTCGGGCTGCGGCAAAAGCACCATCGCGGCGCGCCTGGCCGACAAAATCGACGGTCTCTTTCTCGAGGGCGACGACTTCCACCCGCCGGAAAACAAGGCGAAGATGGGTGCGGGGATTCCCTTGCAAGACGAGGACCGCTGGCCGTGGTTCGACCGGCTCCGCAGCGCCGCCGCCGAGGCGCTCGACGGGGGGAACAGTCCCGTGCTCGCCTGTTCGGCCTTGAAACGGAGTCACCGCGAGTATCTCTTCCGCGATTTTCCCTGCCATCGTCTCATCTGGCTCGAAGGCTCCTTCGACCGGATCAAGGAGCGGATGGACGCCCGCGAGCACGAGTACATGACCTCGGATCTGCTCCGCAGCCAGTTCGAAGCTCTCGAAGAACCCGCGCCGCATCCGGATCTCCTCCGCGTGTCCATCGAACTCTCCCCCGACGAGATCGTCGCGGCGATTCTGGAGTGGCTGGGGCAGCGCTGAGGTGTCCGGCTTTTCCTCGTCATGGGCAAAATCCTTTTCATTCGAGGCGGCGCGGTGGGGGATTTCATCCTCACGATGCCGGCGATGCGCCTGCTGCGGGAGAATCTGCCCGATGTGGAACTTGAGATTCTCGGGTATCCGGCGATCGCGGAACTCGCCCTGGCCACCGGTCTCGCCGACCGGGTTCGATCCATTGAGGACGGTCGACTCGCCCCCTTCTTTGCTCCCGGAGCCCAACTGGACCCGAAATGGTGCGCCTATCTCGCGGGATTCGATGTGGTGGTGAGTTATCTCTACGATCCCGACGGCAATTTCGCGGGCAATCTCAAGGTCGCCGGGGTCGAGACCCTGATCGCCTGTCCCTTTCGTCCCCTGGAGGAGGCACCTTTTCTCCCGGCGGCGGTGCAGTTCGCCAAACCGCTCGAACAACTCGGCCTCTTTCTCGATGGCGAGGACGCGCCTCTCCACCTCGATTACCCCATGCCGTCCGATCCGCCTCCCGCGATACGGGAGCGCGGGAAGGAGACCCTCATCGCCCTGCATCCCGGGAGCGGCAGTCCGAAAAAGAACTGGAGCTTCGAAGCCTGGATCGAGGTCCTCGCCGGGCTCCACGCGAGAAATCGGGAAACTCATTTTCTAATCACCAGCGGCGAAGCCGAGGAGACCGTGATTGGTCGGTTCCGCGCTCTCCTCGACGAGGCGCGGCTGCCCTACACCCATCTCATCGGACGGCGTCTCGTCGATCTGGGGGCGATCTACGGGCAGGTGGACTACTTCCTCGGGCACGACAGCGGCATCTCGCATCTCGCCGCCAGCGCGGGTGCGGCGGGGTTGCTGCTCTTCGGTCCAACCAATCCGGAGATCTGGGCACCCCTCTCGTCTCGCATGAAAGTGCTGCGTTCGCCGAACGGCTCTCCCGCAGGTATCCGCGTGTCGGATGTGCTCGATGCGATCGATCCCGAAAGTTATTCACCGCCTTTCAGAAGATAATCTTTTTTTAGGAAATCATTTTTCTTCTTCTATCCGTGAATAAGGTGCGAAAGTCGGCACAAGTCTCTGAGAGTGAATCCCGTGGACTGTGAAAGGAAGGGTGCAAAAGAGATCGTTGTATCCGGCGAATATCTCTTTCCGGGTGGGAACAAGTCGGGGTTGTTCGGATTTCTCCCGAAGTACCGACCGGTTGTTCACAGACTTTCCTCCCCTTCCCAGCGCCTCTTTTCGAGGGCTTCGGTGGCGGCGTTGATTTCGGCTTCCTGTTTGCTCCGACCCGATCCCCGACCGAGGACGAGGCCTTCCCATCGCACCTCGGCACGAAAGGATTTCCGGTGTTCGGGGCCTTCCTCTCCGATGAGATGGTAGGTCGGGCTGGAGGGGGCGATGGCCTGGAGACATTCCTGCAGGGCGCCCTTGGGGTTTTTTTCCTCGGGTGCGGCCACGGTTTCTTCGATGAATTCCCGGAAATTGTTGAAAAGAAAGGTGCGGGCGGCGTCGAGACCGCCGTCGAGATAGATCGCACCGACGAGGGCTTCAAAGGCATCGGCGAGATTCGAAAGTCGTTCCCGTCCTCCGCTGGCGATTTCGCCTTTGCCGAGAAGAAGATGTCGACCGAGGGAAATCTTCCGGGCGAATTCGAAGAGGGCGGATCGCGAGACCAGTCGGCTGCGCATTTTGGTGAGCGGACCCTCGCCGAAGTCGGGGAAGAGACGGAACAGTTCCTCGGTCAGGATCAACTGGATCACGGCGTCGCCGAGATGCTCGAGCCGCTGGTTGTCGAAACGGGAGCGATGGGACTCCCGGGCGAGGCTGGGGTGGGTGAGTGCTTCGGCCAGGAGCAGTGGATTGGTGAACTTGTAGTGGATCGTGGCCTCGATGGAATCCATTGCAGAAAAAAACCGGCGGGATCGCTCCCTGTTCCGGAGGTCGCCGCGATCACGTGGGAACGGGGGAGAACGCTGAGGAGAGGGGGAAGATGGGGTGGCTGACGGGGCTTGAACCCGCGACAACCGGAATCACAATCCGGGGCTCTACCACTGAGCTACAGCCACCATCTCACCTCCGGGACGGCGCGAGACCATTCCGACGGACGGAGAAACTAGAGCATTCGTCTTGAATTTCCAATGGAAAATGAGCCTCCTTGCAAAATGGAGCGTTTCGCGGGAACCTCATTTCTCTTCCCCATGAAGCGTAACGATCCCCCTTTTGATCCCGAATGGCGCCCCGTCGCGTTTAAGGAATGGCAACTCATCGCCGAGGCCCTCGCCGCCGGGGAGCAGAGCGTGATCTTGCGCAAAGGGGGGATTTCCGAGGGCAAACTGGGATTCCAGTGGCTCCACGAGAAGTTTTTTCTGTTTCCGAGCCTTTTCCACGAACAAGTTCACCAGGTGAAGCCCCTCGCCGACGGGTCCTCCAGAACAATCCCGAAATCCGAAGGCGCGGAGGACGAGATCGTCTTTTCCGTATATGTCGAGGCGATCGCGACGGGGCGGCTGACCGACTGGGAGGAAGTCGTGCGGCTCGATCCCTATCACATCTGGAAAGAGGAGATCGTCCGCGAACGTTTTGAATGGGGCGACGAACACGGCTTGTCCTATGCCGTGGTCAGGGTTTGGCAGCTCGGCGAACCGTGGATTCTCAAAAACCGCACGAGTTTTGGCGGATGCCGTTCCTGGTTCGGACTGCCGCCGGAGGAAGCGGGCGGCTGGCTCCCGCGTCTCGGTTCCGCCCGCGAAGTGGAAGCGACCGTCGGGATGCCGGAGTGGTTGGGGAAGAGCGGGTGATTTCGATTGGCAAATCGCGCCGGGTGCGGTTTGATAAGGAGATCCGTCCCCCGGCCTCCCCGATATCCAGATCTCCGCCCTCACCGTCATGTTACCCGAAGTCGAGAAGCTCCTCCGCATCCAGCACCACGATCAGAAGATCAAATCCATCGACAAGGAGCTGGCCGAAATCCCGCTGGAGGAGGCCGACATCCGGGAAAAACTCGACGAAGACCAGCAGGCGGTCGAGGCCGCCAAGCGGGAGATGCAGCAGACCGAGATCGCGATCAAGAACCTCGAGATGGACGTGGCGACCCGCCGCGATTCCATAGCCAAACTGAAAATGCAGCAGTTTGAGACGCGGAAGAACGAGGAATTCCAACGCATGGGAACCGAAATCGAACGCTACGGTGCCGAAATCGTGGAGCTGGAAGACCGCGAGATCGAGTGGATGGAAAAAGCCGACCTCCAGCGCAAGGCCTTGGAGATCGCCCGCGAAAAGTGGAAGGAAAACGAGATTTCGGTGAAGGAGGAACTCGAGGACCTCGCCGCGCTCGCCGCCAAATTACAGTCCGACCGCGCCGCCGAAGTCGCCGATCACGAAAAACATGCCGCCGCGATCGAGGAAGATGTCCTCGACAACTACAAGCGCCTTTTCAAGTCGAAAAACGGCATGGCGGTGGTGGGCCTCGTTGACGAAGTCTGCCAGGGTTGCCACATGAAGGTCGTGAAATCGACCGTCGTCGAGGTCAAAGGCGAGAACCGTCTCGCCCATTGCGAGAACTGCGGTCGCATTCTCTATTGGTGGACGGATGACAGTGTCGGGAAAAATCGTGGGGAGTATTGAGGTTCCCTTGAGAGATTCCGGTGCACATGCTGAAGCGCGGGCAAGGAATCAGCGCTCACGAGAATGACCAACATCGATGCCGACTACGAATCGTACGTCGTCCACGGCCTCGATTCCCTCTGCTCCGTCGACCCGCCCAAGACGGGTGGGAAGCGCGGGCGAAGAAGGGCTGCCTGAGCCAGGAAGACAAAATCCATAAAATAGGTAAAATGTAATTTACTTATTCAAAGAAAATAAGCATGGATGTCCCCAAAACCGAGCTGTTTTCCGTGCTCCAGGCGTTCGACGGTTGGCTTCCCTCCTTCCGATCCGTCAATGCCCCGCTCGTTGATCGAGCCACCCTTGCAGAATCTCGACGGCGGCGGCCTGGTCGATGATTTTTTTGGTGTTTTTGGTAGTGCGTCCGGCC
>CAYLJC010000226.1:0-5379 GCA_964383345.1 uncultured Akkermansia sp.
ACGAACGGCCCTCCCCCAGTAGTCGCAAAGCTCTCATCCCGCCACCATAAGGCCCCGCTCACACCAAGCAAGCAAATTTTATTAGGGGCCTGGCCCCTAATACTGGTGATTTACATTTCGATGATGCCCGTGTGGTGGCGGGGGGTTGCAGGATGTTGTATAGTCGGGGCAGGTTAAGTCTTATGAATCCCAATCAGTTCACCCACAAACTACAGGAGGCGTTGCAGGCGGCCCAGTCTCTGGCGACTTCGAAGAACCACTCGGAACTCAGCGGCGCCCACCTTTTCTCAGCCCTCCTCGCCCAAGAGGAAGGGGCGACACGTCCGATCCTGGAAAAAGCGGGGGGGCAGGCGACCGCGATGGAGGGGGCGATCCATCGAATGCTCGATAAACTCCCGTCGGTCCAAGGCAACGCCGGTCAGCAGATCTACCTCAGCCAGGATCTCCGGGCGGTGATGAACACGGCGGAAAACATCCGCTCGGAGATGCAGGATGAGTTCACCAGCGTGGAACATGTCCTCCTCGCCCTGATTCGCGAGGGGTCGCCCGATCTCAAGGCCATTTTCAAGGAGCAGGGCATCGACGAGGCGGCGATCACCACGGCCATCACCTCGGTGCGGGGTAGCCAGCGGGTCACCGATCAGGATCCCGAGGGAAAATACCAGTCTCTGGAAAAATACGGGACGGATCTCACGGCGATCGCGCGACAGGGGAAAATCGATCCCATCATCGGTCGGGACGAGGAGATCCGGCGGGTCATGCAGATTCTCTCGCGCCGGACGAAGAACAATCCGGTGCTGATCGGTGAGCCGGGTGTCGGCAAAACCGCGATCGCCGAAGGTCTCGCCCGCCGCATCGTGAGCGGCGATGTTCCCGAGTCCCTTAAAAACAAACGTCTCATCGCGATGGATATCGGTTCCATGATCGCGGGAGCGAAATATCGAGGCGAATTTGAGGACAGGCTGAAAGCCTTTTTAAAGGAAGTCACTTCGAGCGAGGGCCAGATCATTCTCTTCATCGACGAACTCCATACCATCGTCGGAGCGGGAGCGAGCGAAGGCGCGGTCGATGCCTCGAACATGCTGAAACCCCAGCTCGCCCGCGGGGAACTCCGCACCATCGGGGCGACCACGCTGGACGAATACCGGCAGTATATCGAAAAAGACGCCGCGCTGGAACGGCGTTTCCAGCCGGTCATGGTCAACGAACCTTCGATCGAGGACACCATCACGATCCTGCGGGGGATCAAAGAACGCTACGAGGTCCATCACGGCGTCCGGATCAAGGATTCGGCCATCGTGGCGGCGGCGACTTTGAGCGAACGATACATCGCCGACCGCTTTCTCCCTGACAAAGCGGTCGATCTGATCGATGAAGCCGCCTCCCGCCTGAAGATCGAACTCGACAGCCGCCCCACCGAGATCGACCAATTGGAGCGTCAGGGCATGCAGTTGGAGATGGAGCGCCAGGCCCTCGCCAAGGAGAAGGACGAAGACAGCCGGGAGCGCCTCCAAAAGGTGGAGCGCGAAATGGCGGACCTGAAGGAAAAATCCGACGCTCTCCGCGCCCAATGGCAGAATGAGAAAACAGTCATCGATGCGGCCAATACGATTCAGGAAGAGATCGAGCAACTCAAGACCGAGCTGGAACGCAGCCAGCGCGAAGGGGATCTCGGACGGGCCAGCGAGATTCAGTACGGACGTCTCCCCGAGAAGGAGGCGGCTTTGAAAGAAGCCCAGAACCGTCTCCACACGATGCAGCATTCCTCGCGCCTGCTCAAAGAGGAAGTGACCGAGGAGGACATCGCGGAGGTGGTGAGTTCGTGGACCCACATCCCGGTTTCCCGCCTGCAGGAGGGCGAACGATCCAAGCTGGTGAGCATGGAAACGCGTCTCGGCGAGAGGGTGATCGGTCAGGAAAAGGCGGTGGAGGCGGTGGCCAACGCGGTGCGGCGCGCCCGGGCCGGCTTGCAGGATGAAAATCGTCCGATCGGGTCGTTTGTTTTTCTCGGACCCACCGGGGTCGGAAAAACGGAGCTGTCGCGCGCTCTCGCCGAGTTTCTCTTCGATGACGAGACCGCGATGGTCCGCATCGACATGAGCGAGTATATGGAAAAGCACTCCGTCTCGCGACTGATCGGAGCGCCTCCCGGCTACGTGGGCTACGAGGAGGGCGGCCAGCTTTCGGAGACGGTGCGGCGCAAACCCTATTCGGTCGTTCTTCTCGACGAGGTGGAAAAGGCGCATCCCGACGTTTTTAACGTGCTCCTGCAAGTGCTGGACGACGGGCGCATCACCGACGGTCAGGGGCGGACCGTGGATTTCCGGAACACGGTCATCATCATGACGAGCAACATCGGCTCGGAGCATATCATGAGTGAGAATAATCCGGAACAACGCGAAGCCCTCGTGACGGGAGCACTGCGAAGCCACTTTCGTCCGGAGTTTCTGAATCGCATCGACGAAACGATCATTTTCGACCGCCTCTCGGAAGCGAATCTGGCGGAAATCGTAAGCATCCAGATCGCCCGGGTCGAAAAACGCCTCGCGCAGATCGGGCTGGAACTGGAAGTGACTCCTGCGGCCCTCGAACGACTCGCGACGGAAGGCTACGATCCATCCTACGGAGCGCGCCCCCTGAAACGGGTGATTCAGCGCCGTATCCTCGACCCGCTCAGCCTCGACCTGCTCGAGGGCCGGTTCAAAGACGGGGACACCATCGTGATCGACGCCGACAACGGGGGATTGAGCTTCGCGAAAAACACCGGGAGTGCGGGATAACCCCTTGTTGCGGAAATTTTCAGGGAAGGGACAGGCTATTCGGGAGGGACGGGACAGTGACAGGCTAATTATCTTTTGCCGGACCAACCCTCGCGGCGTCTCGCGACGAAAAAGTATGAGAAAGCGCGCTAAAAAAGCGCCCTTCCTTGGGGCCGAAGGGAAATGCGGGCGGAAGAAAGCGTCCTTCCCTGGGGCAAGATCGATTCACCCGCCGTAGGATTTCTCGACCCGCTCGGCGACGTCGCGGTAGACGTAGTCGACCGCGTAGATCTGCTTGAGCGCTTCGAGATACTTCGGCATGTTTTCGAGTTTCTCGTAGAGGAGGCCGAGGTTGTAGAGGAGTTCCTTTTTTGTCTCGTCCATGACCTGGAGTTCCGCGATGGCCTCTTCAAACTGGCTCGCTGCCAGATCGGTCATGTTCATTTGCTGGTAGCACTGACCGAGCAGGTTCATGACCTTGATGCGGAGGTTGGGGCTGCGTTTCGCCTGCTGAAGATGCTGAATCGCCTCGCGGTAATGGGCCGCCCGGAAGAGGCGGGAACCGAGTTCGTAGCGCAGTTCGTTGTCGGTCGGATTGCGCTCCACCCGTTCGCGCGATTCGGCGATGAGAGTTTCGATCTGGGTCTTCTCCGCTTCGGCGAGTTGCTCGCGATATTGTTCGATGTCGGGATGTTCGGGGTTCTCGTCGACGAATTTCCGGAGAGCTTCGAGGTGTTGCTTGTTCACCGTCTCCCGTATCGAAGCGACTTTTTTCTCCAAAGCGGGATCGTTGCTGCTGAGGTGAAAGGCCCATTCGTAGAAGGAGAGGGCGGTATCGAACTGTTCGAGCTCTTCATAGGTGCTCGCGAGACGTTTGGTGACCTCCAAGTTGTTCTGGTCCTTCGCGTATTCGGCGGAAAGGGCGTCGGCCTGGGCCTGGAGCATCTCGGGGGTCATCGCGGCGCGCCCCATGCTCTCCAGATCCTTGGCGGCGTCCTTGTCCTTGAGCAGGTCGCGCCAGTCGCCGTCGCTGTCCCACTTCTGGGAGGCGATGGATCCGCGCGCGGTGGCGTCCTTGTATTTTTTCGTCGCCTCGAGATCGCTGCGGTTTTTATCGACGATCTTGCCGAAAATCTCGGCGGCTTTGTCGTAGATCTCGCGCTCCATGTAGAAGTCGCCGAGCTTGTGATAAAATTTGAGATTGTCGGGATCGCCGCTGATGACGGTTTCGAGCGCAAACCCGGCGGTGTCGTAGAGCCCGGCAGCGGAAGCGGCGTCGTAGAGCAGTTCATTCCCCTGGGCGTTGTAGGGATCGGAGGCGAGGACAACTTTCTCCAATTGGGCGATGACCGCGATCGGGTCTTTTTTGACCTGCCCCTGCAGCTTCATCACCTTGAGGGCCTCGCCGCCCATTTTGACACCACGCTTGCCCTCGTTCTCCTTCACCGCCGCGATGCGGAGGCGCTTGCGTCCCTCGAGGAAGCCCGGCTCTTTGACGAGGATGGCCTGAAGCAGGTTCACGGCATAGCCCCAATTCCGCAGCTCCATGGCACTCTCGGCCTTGAGATACAGTTTGCGGAGGTTGGGGGCGAGCTGATGCTGGCGAACATCGTCTTTTCTTTCCGAGGGAGTATTTTCCGACATGATGGACTGGGACTTCGATGAGATAAAAATAGGAAATTTCCGGCTGACCTCCGCCGTTTCGTGGCGACACCTTAGCACGGCGCACGAGGGATGATCTAGCGAATGTTACGAAATCGGACAACGAAAAAATGCACTCTTTTGCCCGAATCCCTCCAAAAGAGCGTTCCCGCGACTTGCCACGGAGGTCTTTCCCCCGTTAACTTGGAGAAATGCGACACCGGCTCCTCATTTTGCTTTTCCTTTTCGCCTCCGCCATGTGGTGCCACGGGATTGGAAAGCAGTACAAGCTCTATCTTGTCACCTTCCACCTCGAGGGCGAGGAAACGGACAATCCCAAGATGATCACTCCGGTGAAGCTCGGACAGGAACACCGCCAGTACTATTTCAGCAAGATTCCCAGCTTCACGGACCACGACATCCAGTGGTTCTACCCCTTCAGCGCGGCGGACGGGGTCTCCTACGGAGCGGCGTTCCGGATGAAGGAACACGCGGCGATCGAACTCAAGGCGATCACCCTGACGAATCAGGGGAAACTGCTCGGCTTGCGGTGTTCCGACGCCCCTCTCCAGGCCGTTCTCATCGACCGTCCCATCGATGACGGGGTCGTCGTGATCTGGAGCGGCTTGCAACAGCGGCATCTGCAGGAGTTTCGCAAGCGCTTCCCCCATGTCGATGATTATCAACCGAAGACGGGGCCGCAGTTCGCGGAGCCTGACTGAGGAATCCGGGAAGAGCTTGGCAAATTACTTCAGGGGTGTTTAGTAAAGGAGTTTTTTCATCCTTGCTTTGTCATGTATCCCCTGCCCTCTCGATTCTTTTCCCTGCCCTTCCGATTCTTTTTTGTCCTGATTTTCCTGCTCGTCCCATCCCTCCAAGCGGGTCCACTGGGTCTCGTCCTTCCGACGGACAACGACGCCATTTTCTCCGACGATCCCTCGCAATTTTACATGTACACGGACCGGAATTTCGAGGGAGA
>CAYLJC010000227.1:0-2353 GCA_964383345.1 uncultured Akkermansia sp.
GACGGGTTCGTGATCCGTTTCGGGTTCGTCGGGGAGGTCGGCGGGGAACACGGTCTCGTTGGTGTAGCGGACTTCCTTTTGGTTTTTCTTGGGGCGGTGCGATTTGAGCATGCGCGTTTTGTGCTTGCGCATGCGCCGGGCGATCTTGGAAATCGTCTCGTCGATGGAGGCGTACATGTCCGAGGTCGTGGTTTCGGCTTCGATCACGATGTGGTTGGCGCAGAAGAGAATGATCTCCGCGATGTGCCGGTTCTGTTCCAGATTGAGAAGGACCTTGGCCTCGATGATCTTGGGGTAATCGAGGTGCAAGCCGGCCACTTTTTTCTCAGCATATTCGCGCATGGATTCCGTAATGGAAACATGGCGTCCGGTGACAGTGATGGGCAAATTTACGTTTGTGACTTGCATAGCTAGTGTTGTTTTGTTTTCGAATCGGAATTGTCCCGACTCCATAGGAAGGGTACCAGATTCCGCTCTTCTTTGACAAGCTCGCAATGCGCTTGTTCGAGCGGGGGTGAAGCGCAAAGACGTGTCCAACGCGACGCGACGCCCGGCCTCCGGAGGCATCCGGGGAGGTCGTCACATCGTAAAGCGATCCCCCAGGTAGAGTTCGCGGCTGACGGGGTCGTTGATGAGGAAATCGCGGGTTCCCTCGCGGAGGACTTTGCCTTCGTAAATGAGGTAGGCGCGATCGACGAGCTCGAGGGTTTGACGGGCATTGTGGTCGGTGATGAGGATGGCGAGGCCCGATTTGCGGAGGTCTTCGACGATGCTCTGGATTTCGTTCACGGCAATGGGGTCCACCCCGGAAAAGGGTTCGTCGAGCATGAGGAGGCTCGGCATGGTGACGAGGGAGCGCGCGATGGTGAGCCGCCGCTTTTCTCCGCCGGAGCAGGTCAGGGCGACGTTTTTGCGGATGTGGGTGATGCTGAAGCGCTCGAGGAGTTCGTCGCAGCGGGAGCGCTGTTCCTTGCGGGAAATGCCGAGGGTCTCCATCACGGCCATGATGTTCTCCTCGACGGTGAGTTTGCGGAAAATGGATTCTTCCTGGGGGAGGTAGCCCATGCCGAGGCGGGCCCGCTGGTACATGGGCATGGTCGTGACCTCGTTGCCGTTGAAGAGGACCCGGCCGGCGTTGGGCGGGACGAGCCCCACGATCATGTAAAAGCTCGTCGTTTTCCCGGCGCCGTTGGGTCCGAGCAATCCGACGATCTCGCCGGGACGGACGTTGATGTCGACGCCGTTGACCACGGTGCGGCCATCGTAGATTTTCACGAGACCGCGAGTGTCGAGGAGGAAGTGGTCGTTGTCCGAGCGGGCCAGAGTCGCGTCGCTCTCGAAGCGGAGGTCGCTTTTGTCCGTCGCGGATCGGGGGGCGGCGGGGGAATCTGGAGCGGCGGGAGGGACTGCCGGGGCAGGGTTCGGTGCGGGCGTTTCCCCCACGGGTCCGGCGGGGGCGGATTTCGCGGGGGCGGACTCCGACTTGTGCCGGACCGCCGCGGTTTCCTCCGGCGGGAGAAAGTCGAGGTCGGAAAAATCGGGCATGTCGTCGGTGTCGAGGTGGAGGAATTCCTCATCCTCGATCACGGTTTCGTCCGGCGCGGACTTCGCCGGTGTGGCGGCGGACCGGGCTGGCGGGAGGTCGAGGGGATGGGGCTCGACGTGGGCGGGGGGGCGAAGTTTGACCGGTGTTTTGATCCCGGCTTTCGTGGTGGAAGCGGCCGGGGGACTTTGGGATGCGGGCGGAGAGAGGGGCGGCGGGGCGGACTCCGGCGGTTTTTTGTATTCGTCGGAATAGCCGGTTTTGCGCCGGGAATCCCTGACGCCGAAAAGTTCGTCGATTTCGTCCCGTTCGTCGGTGTAACTCATGTGTGGGGAGAGAAGGGGAGGGGCGGAGGGAGAGGGCGCGAACCCGGGCTGGAAGGGATGGGGATCAGCGGAATCCGTCGAAAGCGTTGCCCAAACCGATGCCGTTTTCGTTTTTCTTCTTGCCGTTTTTGCCTTCTTCCTGCTCGACGGGGATGACGATCTGGCTGCGTTTATTGGATCCGGTGATCTCGTAGAGACCGTTGCCACGCATGATGATTTGGGCGTCTTCGGAGTTGGTTTTGACAAAGCTGTCCCCGTCCTGGATGTAGGGGGGGCCTCCCGAGAGGATGATGTCTTTGGTGATGGCGTTGTAATCGGCGATGCGGGCGATGGCGATCTGGGTCTTGGGTTTGCCGTCTTCGTCGGGGGCGATACGTTTGATTTCCACCATGCCGCCGGAGGCGATGGCGCGCTTGAAGGCGGCGTCGGATTCCCCGGCCGCGCTCCCGTCCATCCCGACGCCTTTGGCCATCTGGATTTCCAG
>CAYLJC010000227.1:2363-5362 GCA_964383345.1 uncultured Akkermansia sp.
GATGCCGCGGGCGTTGTCCATGGTGGATTCTTTCGAGAGAATCTCCATGTGCTGACTGTCCGCCGCGGGATAGGCCCCCCCGCCGCCCGCCGCGTACTTTTTGGTGAGCGGTTGTGGTTTGGGAATCTCCCCGGGGGTGAGACCGGGGGAGTCGGGGATCATGGGTTGGGTGGGGGTGGCGCCGGCGATGGCATCGACGGCGGTGTTGGCCAAGGCGGGAGAATCGACCGCGGTCCGGAGCGATTCGCCGACACCGGGCGGCGGGGAATCGGGATCGACGGGGCTGGCGATCATTTCACCCGGATCGACGGGCATGGCGACGGGAGTGGGGACGCCGCCGGAGATGCCGGGAGCGGGCCGCGTCGCGGGGACATCTTTGGGCACGGGTGCGAGTTCGGGAGCGGGCACAGGAGCGGACTCGGGAGCAGGTTCGGAGAGAGTTTCGAGCATGTCGGCGGTTCCGGGAACTTTCTCCAGCACGGCGGAGGCTTCCGGGGCGAGCTGTTCCACGGCGGCGGCGGTTTTTTCGACGAGACCGGATTCCTGAACGGTGGCGACGGCGGCTTTCAATTTGTCGGGGTCGATTTTGTCCTTGTTGTCGGCGAACGCCTTGGTCATGCGGCGTACTGCTTCTTCCGGATCGAGGTCGGAGGTATCGACGGACGAGGGGTCGGCCACGGCTTCTTCGAGGGCGGCGGCGGGATCCTCTTTCACGGACCGCAGCATGTTGCGCAGACGGGGGTCGGCCATGATGGAATTGCTTTTTTCTTTTTCCGCGGCGCTCGTGGCCGCTGCGGGAGCGCTTCCCTCCTCCTGTGCGTGGGCGGGCGGGAGGCTTGGGAACACCATCGCGGCGAGGGCGGAAACGAGGATCGCGGGAAGGGAGGGGCGATGATTCATGGGGATGGCGGAATCAGGTGGGAAGGGTGCGGGAAAAGGCGGGAGGCCGGAAATGGGAAGGGGCTCAGGGAGTGTCGGTGGTGGCGGACGGGACGCCCGGACCGCCGAAAGCGGGGCCGAGATCCTCGATGTCGGAGACGACGAGTTTCACGTTGCCGATGAGCCGGGCGATCTGGGAGCCGGATTGGAAGGTCATCTTGTCGCCGGTCATGATGAAGCGGGGTTGCTCGATGCGCGAGGGCGTTTTGCTGGCGAGTTCGCCGATGACGAGGTCGTAAGAGGCCTCGTCCATGGAAATGGTGGTCTCGGGTTCCCCCTTGGCGTTGTATACGAGGACGACGAGATTGACGAGATCGAGGTATTGTTCGTCGACACGAACCACGGAGTCGGCGGTCATGACGGACTTGAGGGTGTCGTTGGTGTAGGAGGGGATGGACACGCCCAGGAATTCGCGTCCGATGGGGAAATTCGCGGTGAGTTCGGCGGGCAGGGCACCTTTGACGACGGCGGCGGCGGTGTCTTGCGCGGCGCGCTGTTCCACATTTTTATCCTGCGCCCCGACGCGGACCGACCCCGTTGCGCCGATGGCGACGAGACCCAGAACGAGAAGGCGGCGGATGGAGAAAAGGCGGATCATGTCGTGCGGCGGACGAGCGTGTAGATCTCGCGAAGTTGATGGAGGACGTCCCCCAGTTTGTCGAGGGGGACCTGGTTGGGACCGTCGCTGAGAGCTTTCGAAGGATCGGGATGGGTCTCCATGAAAATCCCGTCGCAGCCCGCCGCGACGGCGGAACGAGCCAGGACGGGGGCGAGGCGGCCATCACCACCGCTCGAAGTGCCTTCGCCGCCGGGACGCTGCACGGAATGGGTCGCGTCGAACACGACACGCAGTCCGTCTTCTTGCATCCAGGGGATAGATCTCATGTCCGCGACCAAATTGTTGTACCCGAAGCTGGTTCCGCGCTCGGTAAAAAAGTAATTCTCACAGCCGAAGGCGTCGAGCTTGTCGGCTATGTTCTTAACGTCCCATGGCGCGAGAAATTGGCCTTTTTTCACATTCACGACCCGACCGGATTTCGCGGCGGCTTCGATCAGATCGGTCTGGCGGCAGAGAAAGGCGGGGATCTGGAGAACGTCGATGAACTCGGAGGCGATGAGGATTTCTCCCGCGGTGTGGACGTCGGTGGTGACGGGAACCCCGATTTCGGCACCGACTTCCGCAAGGAGCCGACAACCCGCCTCGCAACCGATCCCGCGGAAGGAGCGGATGGAGCTGCGGTTGGCTTTGTCGTAGCTGGCCTTGAAAATAAAATCGACCCCGGCGATGTCGGCGATCTCGCGGATCGCGGGACCGATCTCGCGAAGAAAAGGCTCGGACTCGATCACGCAGGGACCGAGGATGAACAGCGGTCTCTCACCGCCCAAACGGTGCCTGCCAATCGCGACGATATTCGGTGATTTCCCCATGTGAAAAGGCAGTCTAGCGCCGGGTGGCCAGGGAGGCAAGCGGCTGCGGAAAGTTATAATGATTATCAGGGGAAACGAAGCAACCGATGTGAATTGTCTGGACCTCGCCGTCGCTGACGATACACTGTCGGCTCTTCGAAAAGCAGCGTTCGGAGGCGAACCCCCATGGAAGAAGCCGAGGAGAAAAAGCCGTTGGTCAATCATTGCCCCGAGTGCGGAAAAGCGCTCGATGTCGGCGGCGTGGGGCCCTTTGCCAAAATCACCTGTCCGCACTGTGACGCGTACGTCCGGGTGCGCACGACGATGGGCCAGTACCAGATCGTGGGACTGCTCGGCGAGGGGGGGATGAGCCAGGTCTTCCGCGCCGTGGACATGAATCTCGGCCGCGAAGTGGCCCTGAAAATTCTGCATCAGTCCCTCAGCCGGGACCGCGCCCTCACCTCGATGTTCGAGCGCGAGGCGAAGCTGACCGCCTCGGTCATCCATCCGAACGTGGTCAAGGTCTACACGGTGGGGAACGAGCTCGGCTATTTTTTCATCGCGATGGAGTTGGTCCACGCGACCAGTCTGGAAGATCTCATCGGCAAGAAAGGTGCCCTGGCTGAGTCCGAAGTGCTGGCGATTGCCCTCGA
>CAYLJC010000228.1:0-5350 GCA_964383345.1 uncultured Akkermansia sp.
AGGAGAAACCGTCCCTCCGAGACACCGCCCCAGAGCGGATTGATCATCGGCTGCTGCACCGAATACACCCCCGAGAGGCTGAAGTGATCGCCCCACGATTCCAGGAAATGTGCACCCGGCACATGCCATGTCGCCAGTTTCGCGGTTTGGTTGAGACGGTAGCCGAGATGCACCAGATTCTTCAACTTGGCGAACTTCGAGGCGATTTCCAGATTCGACGGCGCGTCGAAGGCGACATCCCCCTCGTTCAGCACAAAAAGCGTTTCGATCTCTCCTTTTTCCACGGCATCGGCCAGGTCCGGGAGCCCCTCATAGGCCGCCAACTGATGATCGACCAACGAAATGAGCGGACCATAAGCTCCCAGGGCGCGGTTCATCGCCGCCACCAGGACATGCGCCTCCTTGGGCTGACGCCCGCCCAGCAGGATGATCGAAGTGCCTTTTTGCGACACCAGATCCGCCGCACATTCGCGGATCCAATCCTGCCGATACACCACCGGAACGAGACGTGAGGCCACCGCCTCGGCGAGAGACCCGAGAGCGGCGTCGCCGAGTGCGGCACCCACTTCTTTGGCCATCAGCGCGGTCACCGCGAGCACCTGCGAACCCGGCAGACGGTAGCGATGGTCCGCTTGTCCTCCCGTCAGGGTGAAAGTCGACTCCACGGAATAGAGACGGGCCGGACCTCCCTCGCGCTCGGGCTGGCGAATCGAGGCATACTCCCCGTTGGCATCCTCGCCTATGGCCTCATCCCCGAGAAAATCACAGTCGAGGGAGAGAATGCGGGCCGCCTTCGAGAGATTCACCACCGGCAGCACTGTCGCCCCGTAGAGATCCGCCGCCGCCGCGCGTGCGCCGACCGGCTGAAGCGCCTCGTAGGAGAAAAGCCGCATCCCCGGATAGGCCTTGACCACTTCCTCCAGCAGCGCCCGACGAGTCGGCGAAGTGGACTCCGACACCAACAGGGCCGTCTTTTCCCCCGACTTCGCTTCGCGGAACGGGGTCAGGAACGATTCCTCGAAATCCGCCCGGGTCGTCTCCGCCCCCTTGTTCCGATATCCCTTGGCACGATCCTGGTCATAGAGTTCCAGAATCGCCGCCTGGGTGAACGCCGTCGAACCACCACCCACCGCCGGGTGCAAGCGGTTCCCGTCCAGCTTGGTGGGACGACCTTCATGCGTTGTCACCACCAGCGGATCGCAACCCAGCCCGCCGAGACGCGGCTTGGCCGTGGAATAGTAGAGCGCCTTGCCGGGGATGACCCACTCGACATGCTCGTTGTAGGGGACGAGATGCTCCAGCGGACGGCTGCAAGCGACTCCGAAACCCGCCAACGCGGTCGAGGCCCCCATCAGTTTCACGAAATTGCGGCGCGAGGTTTCGTCGAGTTCCAACTCCTGGGCACCCTGGGGAAATTCCCGCTCCAGCCAACCTTTAAATTCACCCGAACCCTCCAGTTCACCGAGACTCCGCCAATGGATTCGGGACGTTTCCTCTTCAGTTGGATGATGCCACTTTCGCTTCATTCGAATTCGTATTTCTCGTCGTTCCAATCCGGAAACCGGAATCAATGGTGACAGGCCGCGCAATCCTGCGGAGCATGGATATCCCAGGCTTTCTGCAAATGGATCCCGATGAGTTCCTGACCCCACTCCTTGCCCTCGTCGGCCTTCTTCAACTCCTCCGCCCCTACCCCGGTTTTTCCGGCGAGGTACGCGTAAAACGCATCGGGTTCGAGATCCTCGGGCTTCCACGCCAGATTCGTAATCTCATCGAGAGGCCGCAGCGCCTCCTCCGGATTCCGATGGCACTCGATGCAGAAAGCCATGCTCAGAGGTTTGGCGTGATGCACCACCGGCATTTCGTCGACCCGCCCGTGGCATTCCACACAACTCACCCCGCGATTGACGTGGGCCGAGTGATTGAAATACGCGTAATCCGGCACCTTGTGGACCTGCACCCACTCGATCGGCGCTCCCGTGTAGTTCTCGTAATTTTCATCCATCGCCTGGCGCAACGGCTCCAGCGAGGGCGAATCCGACTTCACCTTGCCCGGACCGTGACAACTCCAGCAAACCTGGGCCGCCGGAAGGTTTGAATGCGGGGAATTTTCGACATGAGTGTGACAATAGCGACAGTCCATCCCCAGTTGCCCGGCGTGCAGACTGTGATCAAACGGGATCGGCTGCTGCGGCATGTATCCCACCCGCGTGTATTTCGGAGTCCAGGAATACCAAGCGACCGCGACCACACAGGTTCCCAGCGCGCTCACACACACCAGAACTTTGATCGCCAGGAGGTTTGTCCAACGTGGAAAAATGTTACCCATCTCGTGAAGAAGTCCCCACTTAATCGCTTGTGAAATATTTCACAAGCGATTTTTTGGGTAATTTTCGGGGTAAAATCCGGGGACTGCCAAGAGCCTGCTGAAAACGCTCCGCGAGGGGAAATCGCGAGACATTTTCCCGCTTGGCGAGGCGCGGCAAAACGCGCGCGTCCAAGCCATCTTCGACCCCAAGGAGGGGCGCTTTTCCAGCGCCCGGCAAGCCCCGCCCTCAACCCACGCCCCCGAGGCTCCGTCGGGGCTTGCAAAGCCCCGCTCCTTGAGGCTGACGGCCGCATCCACCTTCGACCCCAAGGAGGGGCGCTTTGTAAGCGCCCGGCAAGCCCTGCCCCCAACCACCGTCGCACAAGCTCAACACAGCCTCCTACGGACGGAACTCGCTGATCTGCCCGTTGTAGGGATTCACCTGGAGGCAGAGGTAGTTGTCGGGATCGCTGCTTTGCAAGGCCCCTTCCCCCTGCACGAGGGTGATGTACCAGGTGTCCTTGTTTCCCGTCCGATAGGGCAGATCGGTGGAACCATCGGGTCGGAAACGGAAGGCGACGTAGGGCGTCGGTTTCAGGCTGCCCCCCTCGCCCGTGGGAGCCTCGGCGGTGCCCGCCGTGGGCGCGACAAAGCCATACTGTCTGTCCACCGTCGTCGCCCCGCCGCTCCGGGTGTTGAGCACCGTGCTCAGGCTTTCGTGGACCGCCACGGGTGCTCTGATCTGAAAGAATTGGCTGATCGGTTCGAGTTGCCCTTGCAGATTGTATTGGTACAACTGGTAGGCGCGGAACCGGTCTTCGGTCTGTGCCGCCGAATAGTCCGTCATCTTGAAAAAACGCACTTCGACATCCGCGTTTTTGGATACCGCGAGCTGTTGGGCCAGGGTCAGTTGGTTGCGCAGCACCGTTCCCTCGCCGGTGAGCGTGTTGGAAGAGATCAGGCTAAAAAGGTTGGGAGCGGCAAACGCGAGGAGGAGTCCCACGATCCCCAGCACCACCATCATTTCAATGAGCGAAAACGCTCTCTTGAAAAGATTTCCGGACAATTCGTTTTGATTCATTCGATTGTTGAAAATTTGTTATTTACTCCCGCTCCACTTGGCACTGCGCAGCAGCACGAGGGAACTGAATACCTTGTGATTCACATTCGACCCCTCGGCATGGAGTCGTTCCGACAAGGTCTCGACATCTTTGTCGTAGTTTTCGGTTTGTGCGAAGAGGCCCTGCAGCGCATTCTCGATCACTTGCGGTTTTCCACTGCCATTTTCATGGCGCACCGCCGTGGTCTCGTCGATCGCCACGAGGGTCAATCTCACCAGCGGCGGCACCTGCTGGGAGTAGGCCGAAAAGCTGTCGCCCCCCGATCCACCTTGCTCCTGATCATTCGAATTGTATCTGTAGTTTGGTGCGATTTCGCTATAGGTTTCGCCCCTGCTGCTGTTTGGATCCTCCAGTTCATCGCGCGGCGAGACGATCAGCGCCACGATATTCTCGGCGAGAGGATTCAAGTGATCCTCAAACTTCCCGTCCCCGACACTCAGGGTTTGTTTGTACCACTGATCAAACACCTGTGGTTCCCCCGCCTCCCGTTCGTCCTGCCCGTCCTGGAAGACCTGGTTGGCTTCCGCCGGCGGGCGGAACTCCATCAACCGATAGCGATAGCGAGGCGGGCTATCGACAAAGGAGGGCTTGAAGCGATCATCGGAGCCAAAGGCCACAAAATATCCCCTCCCGTTGAAGAGATTGTTCAGGTTCCGGTAGCGAGTCGAGAATCCCAACGGGGCTTGAAAAAACACCGCCTGTCCCACCGGCTCCTGGGTGGCCGTCGCCGGAAGGGCCGTCGCCGCGCGGTCAATGCTGATGAAATGAAGTTCGGAGGTGCGGAAATATCCGTCCACCTGTCCTTCCTCATCCAGCTTGAGATCCCAGTAGGTATTGAGCGACGCCTGCCCGATATTTTTCGCAATGAGATCAAAGGCCACGCGGGCCTCGCGGAACTGGCTGATCCGTGTCTCGGCAAATCGCCAGCTTTGCTGCACCTGGTCGAGCAACACGGTGAGCATCAACATCAGGACCGAGAGGATCCCCATCGCAACCATCATTTCGATGAGCGAGAAAGCGGATACTTTGCGTGTGACAGGGGAATTTCGGAAAAATTTCATGGCGCTAGATCCCGGCCCATCTTCACAACGATGGACTGGTAGGTGGAAATGAGATGGCGGGTGTCGGGCGAATCCCAATCAAAGTTCTCCGCAAGACCGGAGACAGCGGCCACTTCGACTATGACGGGTCGAATAAATGGATTCGGATCCATCCCGTCGAACGAATACCCGTTGAAGCTGCCTCCCCCGACCGAAGCGGGCGATTTGCCCAGATCGGGGAGGGTGACCCGGGCCGAATAGATATGGGCGAGGCTTCCTTTTGCTCCCGCCTTACCCGAGTCCCTTGTATTGCCTATTTCTTCCCCTTGCGAGTCGTAAAAAAACTCTTTGCCATCGTATGTATCGATAATGTCTTTCTCAAAGGGAGTCATCTGGAGCTCGTTGAGAAGTTGCTGGTGGATACGTCCTTCGATGGCCTCGTCACCCGCTTCGCGCATCGTGTCCATGCCCTGGGGAATCAGCCCGAGGAGGGTGACCAAGGCCACTGCCGCAATGGCCATGGCGATCGTCACTTCAATGAGACTGAAACCCGCCTCACCTTGCCTTGATCTGGAAAAATTTCTCTTCATCTGCAATAAGGGTGGCGAATCTCTCAGGGGGCGAAGCGCCGCGGGTTGGCAACGCGATATTGGTAAAACGCATCCAGACCATCGATACTCCCCGAGGCAAAGTCCGGAATATCAGGGTCATCGGGATTAACATAGCGCTCCACCAGTGACGAACCGCGATACTCCGCCTGGACGGAGTCCGTTTCCGGACGCCAATCCGCGTACTCATTGGGGTTGTCGCGACGGGCTTGTTGGATGACCTGGGCACGATAATGCACCAGGAAAGTGTTGGATTTGGTCGTCAGCCTCGTC
>CAYLJC010000229.1:0-2101 GCA_964383345.1 uncultured Akkermansia sp.
CAATAGGGCAACCAACAGCGGCAACACTTTCCACGAAAGAAATTGAAACAAGTCCAGAACCAATCCGGGAGGCGACCGTCTGCGGCGTCCTGGGTTTCGGGAAATTGGTTGAGGAACTGACGTGGAATCGGAGGGATGAGATGGGCGATATCAATGGTGCTGCCGTCGTTCTGGGCGACGATGGATTCCAGCAGGGGCATCACGGCTTTGTTTTTGTAGGCCGCGGTCCAGTATTCACCGATCCCCGGAGTGAGGGATTCCTTGCTCAGGCGGAGCCGAACCATGAGTCCGGTGGACCGCAGCAGCCCCTGGAGAAGCTCCCGTTCCTCCAGGGCGGTGGTGGCCCTCCTCAGGGTGTAGGCGACGTCCGACAGGTAGAAACCCTGGCCGTTGGGAGTGGGGTAGGCGAGTTGGGCGACATCGGTAATGGCATCCCGCCCGACCCCGCTGCCGCGAAACCACTGGGAGAGGTTCTGCGTATTGATATAGACCGGTCGTCGGTGAAACCGGTTCTGTTTGTACTGGGACAGCAATTGATAGAGTTTTGTACGTGTCGCGACCGACATGTTTACTATCGTTTCATCTCTCGGATAGACTCGGAGGACATCCTCGTCCTGGATGATGGTGCATCCGTAAAAGAGGGCAGTGATCTCGTCCCGGGTCAGCCCGGCGGCGGCGAGATCGCTGTCCATTTCCTCACGAGTGGCGGCCTCGAAGATCCACTCGACGTATTGGGAGGGGATCGTGAGGGTGGAGAGGTGTTCCGGCGGAAACTCCAGAGGCACGTGATAGTATTCGAGCTGCCCCCAGGGGCCTTCGGAAGCGGTTTGGAACTCCCGGGCTGTTTGGTTTTGTGCGGACGCGGCACTTGGATCGGGCGCGGAGGCTTCCTCTGGATCCGCCTCTTGCGCGGAGAAGGGCGGTGCCAGGGCCAAAGCCAGAAGGGGGAGAAAAAGGCGTGGAGCGGACGGTGTTTTCATCTCAATTCCCTGGATTCCTGCGAAACACGCGGGTGTTGTAGTCCCCTTCCTGCAGATAGCGGGACATCATATCCGACTTCAGGGTGAGGATGAAGGGGTGGACATAGCTCGCCCCGTTTTTGGTGAAAACGATCTCGTCCGCAATGTGGACGTAGCTGTGCAAAAAGGAATCGTCTTTGGGACGCATCAGACAGACGATATCACCGAAACGCAACTCGCCCGTGACCTCGGTGAAGTCGGTCGTGAGGTAGTGGTCCAGCGAGAGCAGGTCGAGCACCCGTGGGGATGGATTCCGCTTGAAGAAGTGAACCGATGCCCAGAAGCAATCCGGCGTATTGTTGATCCCGGTGTCACTCAGATTGGAAAAGGCGTAGAGGTACCGGCGGGGCAGGGGAGGAAGGAGGTGTACGATATCGAGTTTGTCCACCCCCACGGTGTTCTGCACGCCCTTGATCATGGATTCGACCCGGGATTTCCGCCCGCCCTGTGCCCAATATTCCGCCAGACTCGCCCGATCCGAATGTTCATCGATGACGAGGCGGACAATGAGGCTGCGGGTGGAAAACACCGTTCGGACGAAGGTCTCTTTCTCCTCTTCATCGTCCCCGATCCTTCGCATCACGTGGGGCAGGTCCATGAAGGAGAGGGCGCCGTTCCGGACGAAGGAGAGGGATTTGACGAGTTCGAGGATCTCCGGATCGACCTTGTCCGGGGTGAAGGCGGAAAAATCTCCTCCTTCGATATTCACGGTGATCTTGTTGTAAAAGTCGAAGTTGTTGCTCTGGAACCATTCCGCGAGAGCGCGTCGGTTGTCGGTGGAAAGGTCGGCGATGATGGCGTCGGGGAGGGTCACTTTCAGGCCCGCTTTGGCTCTTTCCCAGACTCCCTCCGTCCGCAGTCGGGCGAGGAGTTCGGGTGAAAAACCGATTTCCTTGAGCTCGGCGATCACCCCCGTCTCGGTGAGAAAGCCGAAGTTCCAGACCGAAACATCATCAAACAGAGCGTTCCACAGTTGTGTCGTCGGTGGTTCGAGGCGGACCGGATAGTATTCCAACGTTCCCCAGGGGCCGACGGTCTGCACGACGTTCACCGATGGTGAGGCGACCGGGGCGCTCGCGGAG
>CAYLJC010000229.1:2111-5346 GCA_964383345.1 uncultured Akkermansia sp.
GAAGGCATGGGACGAGGACGCGCGCGAACCGGGAATGACGATACAATCGACGAAGGAGGGTGGGCATGGTGGCGTCCAGGGGAGGAATGGACGGCTGGAATTCTACGCGAACCGGCTGAAATGAAAATCGGAAAAAAGCGAAAGGAGAAGCCGTCTTTGCGCCTTGTCGAATCCGTATGGGGACGCGACACTGGGTGCCCGTATGAGCGAAAATTCCGAAACAGGTCAGAATCAGGTGGTGGGTTGTCCCCGTGAAATCAAAAGCCAGGAAAACCGCGTCGCTCTCACTCCGGGCGGGGCGCGCCAACTGGTGCGACAGGGCGTCGCGGTGCTGGTGGAAAGCGGGGCGGGACACGGTGCCGCCTACTCTGACGAGGAATACCTTGCGGCCGGGGCGGAGATCGTGCCGACCGCGGCGGAATTGTTCGCCCGCAGCGGCATCATCGTAAAAGTCAAAGAGCCGCAAGCGGTCGAAATCGAGAGGCTCCGGGAAGGTCAGATTCTTTTCACCTACCTCCACCTCGCCGCCCACCGGCAGCTCACCGAGAGCCTCGTGAAGACCGGAGTCACCGGCATCGCCTACGAAACCGTGCAGATCGGCCGCCGCCTCCCCCTCCTCGAGCCCATGAGCGAGGTGGCCGGTCGCATGAGTGTGATGGTCGGGGCCTACCATCTCGCCAAACACGCCGGCGGGCGCGGGACTTTGCTGGGTGGCGTGCCGGGGGTTTTGCCGGGCCGGGTCACGATCATCGGCGGCGGCACTTGCGGGACAAACGCGGCGAAGGTCTCCACCGGGATCGGGGCCGATACCACCATTCTCGAGGTCAGCAGCGAACGCATGACCTGGCTCGACACCGCGATGCCGGCGGCGCGCACCCTTTACAGCAGCGAATCCGCCCTGCTGGAGATATTGCCGACCACCGATTTGCTCATCGGGGCGGTTCTCGTGCCGGGGGCGAAGGCACCCCGGCTCGTCACCCGCGAGATGGTCGGACTGATGCGCGAGGGCACCGTCCTCGTGGACATCGCGGTGGATCAGGGAGGATGCATCGAGACGAGCCGACCGACCACCCATGAGGATCCCGTCTTCACCGAGGAAGGAGTCATTCATTACTGCGTCGCCAACATGCCCGGGGCTTATGCCCGCACCTCCACCCAGGCCCTCACCAGCGTGACGCTGCCCTACCTGCAACTTCTCGCCACCGCCGGACTGGAGGCCGCCTGCTCCCGTGCCCCCGAATTGGTCGGCGGGATCAATTGTCACCGCCATGAGCTGACCTGTCAGGAAGTCGGCGAGGCGCACGGTCTGCCGTGGAAAGAGCCCTTTTCCTGATGTCCCGATTTTCCTGATCGTGACGCGCTTCGTCTCACTCGATCAGATACTGCGACATCGCCGATTCCACGTCCATGCCACCGCGGAGGAGGCTGTTGCCTTCAAAGAGCGCGGTCGGATCGATTCCGGCGCTGTCTTTCCAGTCTTCCTCGCTGACCTGGCCGCTCTGGCCGTAGGCGGCGAGGGGATTGTGATAGGTGACCTGCTCGATTTGTGCGAGGGTGATGCCGCGTTCCTTCATCAGGGCGGCGGTTTTGGGCACGGCGAGAGGATCACTGATGCCCCAATCCGCCGCGCTGTCGACGACGATGCGCTCCGCTCCGTACTCCATCATGACCTCGACCATGCGCTGGTTGCCCAGCTTGGTGTGGGGATAAATCGTGAAAGCGGCCCAGTAACCGCGGTCGAGCACCGCTTTGACGGTCTCCTCATTGTTGTGGTCGATGATGACCTTGGCGGGATCAACGCCGACATCCTCGAGCACGTCCATCGTCCGTATGGTGCCCGCTTTTTTATCGCGGTGGGGGGTGTGGATCTGAATGGGGAGGTCCGCTTCGAGGGCGAGCAGGGCTTGTCGGCGCAGGTATTTCTCCTCGGCTTGGGTCTGGTCGTCGAAGCCGATCTCGCCGATGCCGACGACCCCTTCCTTGCAAATGTAGAGCGGCATCAGTTCCATGACCGCCTCGGCGAGTTTCTCGTTGTTGGCCTCCTTGGGATTCAGTCCTATGGTGCAGTAGTGCCGGATGCCGAACTGACTCGCGCGGAAGCGTTCGAAACCGATCAGGGAATTGAAATAGTCTTTGAACGTTCCCACCTCGGTGCGCGGTTGTCCCTGCCAGAACGAGGGTTCGACGATGGCGGTGACTCCGGCGGCGGCCATGCGCTGGTAGTCATCGGTGGTCCGGGAGACCATGTGGACGTGGGAGTCGAAAAATCTCATGCTCGAAAAGGGGATGTCAGGCTTCGGCGGTTCGGGCGGGAGCGACGTTCCGGGTGACCGGGGACTCGAGACGTTCGCCGAGCCGGTCCCAGGTGAGAAATCCTCCGGCGATGGCGTCGAGTTCGGCATCGAGCCTCTCGCGGAGAGGGTGAACCCGATCCGGTTCCTCCCGCGCGATGACCAACGCGGCGGCCTCGCGATCCGCCGGAGCCCCCTCGTCGAGGAGGTGTTCGAGGTCGGTGAGGATCCCGTCGCTGACAGGGGCGGTGCAGTTCCGCCAGGCTTCGGGGGTGAGCGTGCGCCCGGCGGCCCAACGCTCGTGGGCGAGAGAGGAGATCGCGCCGGAGAGTTCGGGATTGCGGCGCTCTTCGAGTCCGACGATCCGACAGAGCGGGCGATTGAGGAAGATCGCTTTCAGGACCATTTGATTCCACGCCTCCGCCGTGAAGTGCATGAGGGGGAAAGGATTCCGCAGGGCGATGGAATCGAAAATATCGACGATGTTCGAACGCAGTCCGTCGACCGCCGCTTCGACAAATTCCTCCTGATGCGGCAGCAGGGGAAAAGCGGAGTAGACCGCCGCCGCCTCGCGCAGGTCGGCGGTGTCGAGCAGCGCGGCGATCGTTTCGAGGAAAACGGTTTTCTCTTGCTTCGCCAAAGTCAGCAGCAGGACGACACGGGCGAGGCGGAACTGGTCCCAACCCTCCAGCGAGAACCCCGCGACTTTCTCGTCCAGCATCTGTGACTGCTCGATCGACACCTCGATGGGACCGCGCTTGTCGAAATGGCGGGATACCCCGCTGAAGGCGTAATAGAAGGGACGCTTTTGAAAATCGGACTCCTGTTCACGGACCGTATCGCCGAGCCAGGTCATGGCCGGAGCCGGAGCCGTGGCGGCGAGAATGGGGAAAAGCAGATCGCGCATGGGAAAGGCACGGTCGAATGGAATCCCGACCGAGTCA
>CAYLJC010000230.1:0-315 GCA_964383345.1 uncultured Akkermansia sp.
ACCGTCACCTCTGCTCCCGCCACGACCGATTCCGCCGCTTTGAGGGTGACCTCCGCCGCTTCCAATTTCAGGGGAATGCGCGCGAGGACCTTGCCGCCCTGCCCGGTCATGTAGCGGACCTCGGCCTCACCGGCTTCCACCGGTGTGAGCACTTTCAGGGGCGAACCCTCACGGGTGTAGGTGTATTTTGCGTATTTCCCGTCCTCGAAATCTTTCGGCACGACGGTGAGGTAGTCGCCCTTGTTGTCGGGACCGGTCCATTCCACCGTCACCTCTGCTCCCGCCACGACCGATTCCGCCGCTTTGAGGGTGACC
>CAYLJC010000230.1:415-5313 GCA_964383345.1 uncultured Akkermansia sp.
TCCGCCGCTTCCAATTTCAGGGGAATGCGCGCGAGGACCTTGCCGCCCTGCCCGGCCATGTAACGGACCTCGGCCTCGCCGGCTTCCACCGGTGTGAGCACTTTCAGGGGCGAACCGTCGCGAGTGTAGGTGTATTTTGCGTATTTTCCGTCCTCGAAATCTTTCGGCACGACGGTGATTTTGTCGTTCTTGTTGTCGGGGCCGGTCCACTCGACCGTCACCTCTGCTCCCGCCACGACCGATTCCGCCGCTTTGAGGGTGACCTCCGCCGCTTCCAATTTCAGGGGAATGCGCGCGAGGACCTTGCCGCCCTGCCCGGTCATGTAGCGGACCTCGGCCTCACCGGCTTCCACCGGAACGAGCACTTTCAGGGGCGAGCCCTCACGAGTGTAGGTGTATTTCGCGTATTTCCCGTCCTCAAGATCTTTCGGCACGACGGTGATGTAATCACCCCTGTTGTTGGGGCCGGTCCACTCGACCGTCACCTGTGCTCCCGCCAGGGCGCTCTCGGGGCCTTTCAGCGAAACTTCCGCCGCCACAACCATGATGTCGGCCCGTCCCAACACTTTCCCGGTACGGCCATGCTTGTAGCGCAGTTCCGCCGGGCCTTCGTCAATGAGGGCGGTCATTTTCAACGGACTGCCGCCACGGGTGTATTCGTAATTGCGGTGGCGTTCGTCTTCGAGATCCTTCGGCACGATGGTGATGTAATCGCCTTTTTCGTTCGGACCGGTCCAGGTGACCTCGAACCGGCTTCCCGCGACCACCGTTTCCGGTGCGGTCAGCGAGGCTTCGCCCGGCTCTTCCATCTTCGGTTCTTCGACTTCCGGCTCGATGACCATTTGCAGTGCGTCCGCGAGAGTCGTGGCGTTGTCCGCTTTCAGGAAAAGCCCGCCGGTCGTGGCGGCGAGGCATTCGACGGACTTGGCCGCTTTGTCATCGAGATCGAAGGCGACGACATGAGCGGTGAAATCCACGCCGCTCGCCTCCAAAAGCCGTGCCGCCTCGCAGGGATCGCGGTCGCAGGTTTCCTCGCCGTCGGTGACGAGGATGACGGTGGCCTTCGTTTCCGTGGAGCGCAGTTTTTCCGCGGCAAATTCCACCGCATCGGTCAGCGGGGTCATCCCCTTCGGCTGGATCGCGTTGACCGTCTTTTTAAATGCCTCGCGGTCGAGTTTTCCGGGTTCGACGAGCAGTTCGATGTCCTTGCAGTCGCCCTTGCTCCGGTGCCCATAGGTGACGAGGCCGAGTTCCGTGTTCTCGGGCAGCTCGTCCACCAACCCGGCGATGACCTCGCGGGCGATCTCGATTTTGGCCCTGCCTTCGATCTGCCCCCACATGCTGCCCGAGGCATCGAGCACCAAAATCGTTCGGGTCGGCTGTTCCGCGGCGTGGAGGGGGGACGACAGCACGGCGATCAACAGCGCCAGAAATTTCAAGCAATGCCACATTTTCTTCTTTGCGATGTTTCGGGAGTTTCTCATTCGGTGGGGGATTGTTGTTTTGGTATGATATTGGTATACGGCGCGGCGGCATCCTCAGCCCAACTCTTCCAGCAGGGCCCGGTTCAGGCGGATCCCGGCTTCGAAATTTGAAACCGTGAAACTTTCGTTGGGTGCGTGGATCTGACAATCGGGCAATGCCAGCCCCAGCAGCAGCGAATCGACCCCGAGGATGTCTTTGATCGCCTGAATGATGGGGATGCTGCCGCCTTCCCGGATGAGGCGGGGTTCTCCTGAAAAGGCCCGCTGCAGGGCGCGTTGGGCGGCTTTCCCGTGGGGCGAATGCGGGTCCATCACGTAGGCGGGGCCGTGGTGGCCCAGCTCAACCTCGATGCGGCAGGAGTCGGGGCAGCGGGCCTTGAGATGGGCGGCGGCGAGGGCCAGGATCTCCTGCGGGTCCTGTTCGGGGACGAGACGGAAGCTGAGTTTGGCCATGGCTTCGCGGGGAATCACGGTTTTGGAACCTTCGCCCTGGTAACCGCCTCCGATGCCGTTGACCTCGGCGGTGGGACGTCCCCAGCGTTGTTCGAGAGCGGTGTAGCCGGCTTCGCCCCAGAGTCCCCGGACTCCCGTCTCGGCAAGGGTGGCGGCATCGCCGTCGGGGAGAGCGGCCCACATCTCGCGCTCCCAGGGTTCGAGATCGACGACAGCGTCGTAAAAGCCGGGGATGCGCACTTTTCCGGCTTCATCGTGCAGCGTCGAGACCAGCCGGGCGACGAGAGTGGCCGGATTGGGGACCGCCCCGCCGTAGACGCCCGAGTGCAGGTCGAGGGTGGGGCCGTGGATTTTGAAATCGAGACAGGCGATGCCGCGGAGGCCATAGGTCATCGTGGGGATGCCGGGGCCTATCATTCCGGTATCGGAGACCGCGCAGATGTCGCACCGGAGCGAATCCTTGTGCATTTCGAGGAAAGGAGCGAGGTTGGGGGAGCCGATCTCCTCCTCGCCTTCGAGGAGGAAAATGACGTTGACGGGCAGCTCGCCGGTTTCTTTCAAGGTCTCCTCGACGCCGAGGATGTGGGAGAAATGCTGCCCCTTGTTGTCCGTCGCGCCGCGGCAGTATATCTTGTCTCCGACGAGGGTTGGCTCGAACGGAGGCGTGTTCCATTCCTCGACCGGGTCGACCGGCTGGACATCGTAGTGCCCGTAGATGAGCACGGTGGGGCGTCCCGGCCTGACCTCGCTGCGGGCGACGAGAACGGGATGCCCGGGCGTCTCATGAAGCTCGGGTTTCAATCCCATGCGGGTGAATTTCTCGACGAGGAAACCGGCGCACTTCCTGACATCCTCACGATGACGGCTGTCCGTGGAAATGCTGGGAAAACGGAGAAATTCGAAGAATTCGGTGAGGTGCGGAGTCATCGGAGTGGGAAAACGGGATGCGGCGATTCTGGTTCTCAGAAAGGCACTGTATCATAATAAGATCGACCCGCTACCAATGTGCCTTGCGAGGACTCGGGCGGGGTGACGGACGAATGAATGGACGAATGAATGCAAAACAGGAATAACATTTGGTGATCCGCCTCGAATGGTCCCCGCATTTCCCGTCCAGGGTCGGTCCGAGGCGCTCTCTTCCGCCCGCCACATCCCCGCGCGTGAAAAATGAAGGAATTTGTTACACCGACACCCCTTCTTTTTTTCACCCTGCCGATCCCGTCCTCCCGCACACTCCACGCTGGAAATCGGGAAAAACGGGTTTATCGGTCCCACCCGCCATGTTCACCCTGCTGCAGACCGACTCCGCCACCGCCGCCCGCCGAGGGCGTTTGGTCCTCGCGCATGGGGAGGTCGAGACGCCGGCCTTCATGCCGGTGGGGACGAGGGGCACGGTCAAATCCGTCCATCCGCGCGAACTGACCGATCCCGCGCTCGACTGCCGCATCCTCCTCGGCAACACCTATCACCTCCTCCTCCGCCCCGGCACCGAGGTCCTCGACGAATTCGGCGGGCTGCACGCTTTCATGCGGTGGGATCGCCCCATCCTGACCGACTCGGGCGGCTACCAGGTTTTTTCCCTCTCCCGGCTGCGCAAAATCACCGAAGAAGGGGTTCGTTTCCAGAGCCATCTCGACGGCAGCTCCCTCTTCCTCACCCCCGCATCCGTCCTTGAGATCCAGCGCTCCATCGGCAGCGACATCTGCATGATCCTCGATGAATGCCCGCCTTTTCCCTGCGAACGGAGCTACGCCGAGAAATCCCTCGCCCTGACCCAACGCTGGGCCGAACGGGCGCGGGACTGGATCACCGCCCACCGCCCGCCGGGGCAGCGGTATTTCGGGATCGTCCAGGGGAGCTGCTATCCCGAACTGCGGGAAAAAGCCGCCCGCGACCTCGTCGCCCTCGATTTCGACGGCTACGCCATCGGCGGTCTCTCCGTCGGGGAACCCGTCCCCGAAATGCTCAAAGCCGTCGACGTCGCCGCCCCCATTCTTCCGAGTGACAAACCCCGCTACGCCATGGGGCTCGGCCAGCCCGACCAATTGCTCGAGCTGATCTCCCGCGGGATCGACATGTTCGACTGCGTCCTCCCCACCCGAGTCGGGCGCAACGGCACCGCCTACACCCCCGACGGCACCATCAATCTCAAGAACGCCCGCTGGGAAAAATGCCAACAGCCCCTCGCGGCCCCCGGAGAGACCCACCCGCTCTGCGAGGGATTTTCTCTCGGCTACCTGCGCCACCTCATCAAAAACGACGAGATCCTCGGCCTGCGGCTCCTGACCCTCCATAATGTCACCTTCTATCTGCACTTGATGAAGCAAGCGCGGCGTGCTATTGACACCGGCACGTTTGCCGATTTCAAGGCCGGATTTATCCACCGATACCGGGCGGGTAAGGCCGCCGCTTGAACGACAGACGTTTTTTTCTCCCCAGACATCCACCACAACCAATGACCCCGCCTCTTCCCCTACTCGCCCAGGATGCCGTCCCCGCCCAGGGCGGACTCGGAATGTTCGTCCCGATGATCCTGATCATGGTGATGTTCTACTTCATCCTCATCCGCCCCCAGCGGAAAGCCCAGAAAGCCCAGGACGAAATGCGCAAAAACATCCGCGTCGGGGACAAGGTGGTCACCATCGGCGGCATCCACGGCCTCGTCTCGGGCGTCACCGAAAAGACCGTCTCGGTCAAAGTGGCCGACGGGCTCAGCCTGAAATTCGACCGCGCCGCCGTCGCCAGCGTCGAGGGCAAATCCAAGGCCGACGAGCCCGACACCAAAGCCATCGAATCCTGATCCCCGGATAGCGACGACCCAACCCGGTTGAGTCGACCTCCCCACCCTGTTGACTCCCGCCTCTTTTTTCCCTCTCATGCAAGTTCAAGCAGACCAGGCCCAAGACGCCCCGGCTCCCGCAGCCGCCGAAACCGCTCCCGCCACGGAAGCCGCGACTCCCC
>CAYLJC010000231.1:0-5304 GCA_964383345.1 uncultured Akkermansia sp.
TGCCCGACCCTCTTCCGAAGCCCTTTTGAACACCACACAGATCTACGAAGTGCCATTAATTTCTCCTTTTAATACTCTTTCGGCGGCGTCACGTGCAGCGGGATCCGATCTAAAATCCCCCCCATAGCCAGATTCTGAAAAATCTTTAGATTCGACATAAAATTCTGCTTGGCACTCGCAACGCCACAAGAGCTTCTTTGTGCAAGTGAGAAGAACACGGTATTTCCGTTGCTCGGGAATGTTGCCGAGAAAATCATTTCGATTGATGGAATCGTTATTTATAAAAAGATAAATGTTGTTCCCACCTTTTTCCCCGATGGGATCCCGATTGATCCACCTACCGAGCAAGGGCACGTAGAACCGGTAGCCGTAGTTGGACCATCCGGTCTCCACGTCGCGGAACTGCCCCTGGAAGCTGAAGTCCCAGGCATAGCTTGAAGTGGTTCGCGGCGTGAAGTCCGCCGCCATGATGCGGCGGACGCCGAAGGCGCTATAGGCGTAGCGCTCCTGCACGACACCTGAGGTGTTCAGGACCGCCGTCCCGTTGAAGTAGTCCATCGTCGCGTAGAGCCGTTCGTCGAGGGTGCCATTGCCGTCGGTGTCACGGTCGCGGAGGATAAGTTCGTCACGATGTCCGGGACGCTCGCCCCAGAGGTAGGAGCGGGCGGCAGTGGTCGATGAGTCGGTCCGTTCCTCCAGCGGCTTCCAGCGGTCGCTCCAGTAGGTGTGGGTCACCGTGCCACCGGACTCCGTCGTGATCCGTCGGGAGAGTCCGTCATAGGCGTTCTTCTGAACAGTGGTCCCGTTCCCGTTCTTCACCTCGACGATTCGATTCCAAGCGTCCCAAACAGGCTGGAAGTATTTGTCCCAATCGTCGCCGATACCAGGAGGAACCTTCAGGGCGTTGCCCGCGCGGTCGTACTCGAGCAGGGCGCTGCTCCCGTCGATCTGGGTCAACTGGTTGTCTTTGTTGTTGGTTCGCGTCTGGTCAAGGACCGTCGAGCCGTCTTCATCCTTACGATAGCCGAGCCAGTTTCCGGTCGGATCGTAGGTGAAGTCCTCCTTCTCGCCGGGGATGCCTCCGATGGCCGTCCGGTTGGTGTTCAGGGTCCCGACGGCATCGCGAATCACTTGATAGAGAGCGTCGTAGCCATAGGCTTCGTCCTGCCCGCTGGCCGCGACGAGGTTCTTCTTCCACGTCCGGTTCGACGCCTCGTTGAAGCCCCACTGCCAGCCGTCGAGCACGGTGCCATCGGCGGTCTTCTCCCAGCGCATCGCCTGGGTCCGCGAGAACCGGTCGTATCCGTCATACGGATCGCCGGAATCGCCTTCGCTACCGCCGCCGGGGCGGAGCATGGACATGCGCACCCCCGGTTGCGGGTAGGCGATCTCGACGAAGCGGGCGAGACCGACACGCGCATACTCGACCTTGTTGCCGCTTTCGCCTTGGATTGCCACCGATTTTACCAAGCTGAACAAATCCTCAATGCTATCCACCGCCCCGTAGGCGAGATTGACGACACGCCCGTTCGGATAGGTGATCGATTCCCGTCGTGCGGTGTTGCCGCTGCTGCCGTTCGCATGGCCGTAGCCCACCTTAGGCGTACTCCCGTCCACCGCTCCGTCATGCTCCTGCGCGTCCTCGATCTCTTGTCCGAAGCCGTCGTAGGCCTTGCCCACTTCGTTGATTACAGTTCCCTGACCGGGGGTGGCGTCATCGTAGCTGGCGACTATTGCGATTAGCGAAGGCCGCTTGGGATCGTAGCTCGTCGAGATTCGCTTGACGGCATCGTCGATGCCGGTGCCGAAGGCGAGAACGCAGTCGTGCAGGAAGCGGCCCATTTTGTCACGAATATAACTGTGGACGGTTTCGTTGGGGTCTTTTGTGGTGACCACTTCGCCCTGACGGTTGTAGGTATGCTCAATCCGTTCATAGACTCCATCGGGTCCGTCGCCGAGGGGCGCGTTGCTGTCGTCGCTTTCAGGATAAATTTTCGCCCGTAGCAAATGGCCGGTGGCCACTCCCGATTCGCCCAGGGTCGTTCCGTAGAGCCGGCGGGTGGTCTGGTCGCCCGTCACCTCATTGACGAGGGTGAGGGTCTCCAGCCCGCCGCTCGGGTGGTAGCCGAAGCGGGTGGTGCGGTTCACGTCCGCCGCCGGAGCCGCATTCTCCTTGAAATTTTCAATGGTCTCGATCTCGCGCCCGAGGGCGTCGCGCTTCCATCTTGTTTCCGTGCCATCCGGCGCGATCACAGCGGCGGCTTCGTCCGTGCCGGCGTAGCGGGTGCGGGTGACAAGGACGGTCTCCGACGTGGCGGGAGGCACCTCGGTACGTTCGAGAACGGCCCCGCCGTTGGTGCCGTAGTCGGCGACGGCGATCTCGCGTCCGATGGCGTCCCGCCACCAGGCGAGAAAGGTTCGCCGCCCCCGTGGCTGGGAACCGGTCGGACCGTTGAGGGCACCGCTGCCGGTGGCGTCGTGGAAACGCTGCCAGGCGGTGCGCAGGATCCGGTTTCCGGCGGCGTCGAAGGCATTCTCGCTCTGCTCCACGACGGTGTCGGCAGCCGGATTGTTGTCGTCGCTCCCGCCGCCCGGGTTGCAGGCGGTGTAGGACCGGACCTCGCGCTCGAAGGCGTCGAAGGCCCGCTTCACAAAACCCTCTCCGCCGGGGAAGATTTCTTTCAGGACGTTGCCGACGGCGTCGCGCCAGCGCTGCCCCACCAGCGCATGACCCACCGCCCCGGTCTCGGGATCGACGGAGAAGGTCTCGTCCTTGTAGTCGCGGCCCCGCGCATCAAAATGCGCATCGGAACGGGAGGTGAGGTTGCCGTTGCCGCCATTGACGCGGCCTTCGCCATCAGAGCGGAAGAGGGCGGAATCCGGGCCAAGCGGAGAACAGAGAAGAGTGCCCGCACGAAGGGGAAAGCCTTTGGCACTCGATCTCATGGAGAGGGAGTCTGCCAAAGATTCAATGAAAATAACAAGAGAAAAATGAAATTATTGTGTGCCGCGAAAAGGGGAACAGGCACCTATCCCCCGAGTCCCTCGATCTTGCCGCTGAGTTCCTCCCATTTGCTGTAGCGGGCTTCGAGCAGGGTTTCGATTTCGGCAAAACGTTTCATCGCGAGGGCGGATTGGTCGCCTTGGGAGAAAAATTCCGGGTCGGCGAGCTTGGCGGTGAGTTCTCCTTTTTCGGTTTCGAGTCCGGCGATTTCGGTCTCGAGGGCGGAAAATTCGGCCTTGAGGGGTTTCAGTTTGGCGGCTCTTGCTTCGCGGGCCTTTGCTTCGAGGCGGCGCTGTTCCTTGCGGTTGCCACCGGAGTCGGCTGCTGCGGCGACAACGGTGGCGGATTTCCCCGGTTTCGCCGGACCATCGGCGGGAGTGGTTCGGGACGGAGCGGTTTTCCCGGCGGCTGCATCGAGGTCGGCGCGTTTTTTCTCCAGATAGTCGGAGACATTGCCGTAGTAGATTTTGGGCCGCTCTCCGGGGATGAATTCGAGGACCTTGGTCACGATGGGATCGAGGAAGGAACGGTTGTGCGAGACGATCGCGAAAGCTCCGGTGTAGTCGCCGAGGGCGCGCTGGAGGACCTCCTGTGACTGGAGATCGAGGTGGTTGGTGGGCTCATCGAGAATGAGGAAATTGGCCGGTTGCAGGAGCATTTTGGCGAGGGCGAGCCGACCCCGTTCGCCGCCCGAGAGCACGCTGACGGACTTAAAAACATCGTCGCCGCGAAAGAGGAAGGCTCCGAGGATGCTGCGGAGGTTGACCGTGGGCACGCGGGCGCCGCTGCTTTCGAGGGTTTCGAGGACGGTTTTTTTGGGATCGAGTTCGTCGGCGTGGGTCTGGGAAAAGTAGGCGATGCCGACTTTGTGCCCTTCGGTGATGGTGCCGTCGGTGGGTTCTTCGATGCGGGCGATGAGGCGGGAAAAGGTCGATTTGCCGGCGCCGTTGACTCCGACGATGGCGATTTTGTCTCCGCGTTCGATGGCAAAATCAAAATCGTTGATGACTTTGTTGCTTCCGTAGTGGCGGCTCACCTTTTCCAGTTTCAGCACGGTCTGGCCGCTGCGCTCGGGCGGGGGAAAACGGAAGTCCATCGTCGCGGCGTCCTGCTCCAGCTCGATGCGCTCGACCTTGTCGAGTTGTTTGATGCGCGACTGCACCATTTTCGCCTTGGAGGCTTTGGCGCGGAAACGGTTGATCAGCTTTTCGGCTTTCTCGATTTCGCGGGCCTGGTTTTTGAAGGCGCGTTCGGCCTGCTCGCGGCGGGCGACACGTTCGGTCAGGTAAAAGGTGTAGTTGCCCGAATACTGCTGCACCCCGCCGTTCTCGAAGGCGAGGGTGCGGTTGGTGAGATTGTCGAGCATGCTGCGGTCGTGCGAGATCAGGACGATGGCCCCGCCGTATTGGCGCAGCCACTGCTCGACCCATTGGACGGATTCGATGTCGAGGTGGTTGGTCGGTTCGTCGAGGAGGAGAACGGAGGGTTCCTGCAGCAGCAGTTTGGCCATCGCGATGCGCATTTGCCAGCCGCCGCTGAACTCGCCGGTCTGGCGGTCGAAATCCTTTTTGGCAAATCCCAGTCCTCCCAGCACCGTGGCGATGCGGGGTTTCATCTTGCTGACATCGTGGTGTTCGAGCCGCAACTGGAGATCGCCGTAGACTTCGAGGAGATCCCCGTAGGCCTCGCTCACGGGATCGGTTTTTTCGAGGTCCGCTTCGACCTCCTTCAGTTCGGTTTGCAATCGGAGGACGTCGTCGAAGGCCTTTTCGACTTCGCCGAAAACGGTGGTGCCCTGGTGGTGGACACCCTCCTGGGGAAGATAACCGACGGTGGTTTGTTTTGCCTTGATGATCCCGCCGGTATCGGCCGACTCGATCCCCGCGATGATTTTCATGAGGGTGGACTTGCCCGCCCCGTTCGGTCCCGCGAGCGACCAGCGCTCTTTCGGACGAATCGTGAAGGAGAGGTCCCGGAACAAATTCCGGGCCCCGTATTGGACGGATACTCTGTCTACTGCCAGCATGAAGGCCGCGACTATACTCCCGTTTGCCTCTCGTGCCAGCGGGAAGCGGGGACTCGCCCCTCGGTGTGCGGCGACGGAACTCTCACTTCCTCACCCCATGGGTCAGCGGCGTCTCGGGGGTTTCCTTGGGGAGGCGGCCCTGGGCTTCGTTGAGCTTCACGGTATCGAGCCGGGGGAGGACATATTTGGCAAAAAGTTCACACTCGTCGAGATGCGGATAGCCCGAGAGAATGAAGGAACGTATCCCCAGGTCGATGTAGCGCTGCAGTTTTTC
>CAYLJC010000232.1:0-5297 GCA_964383345.1 uncultured Akkermansia sp.
TCTCCGAGGTCAAGGTGGAACTCGCCGCAATACCGTTTCAAATACGCCACCCAAGCAGCCTCCGCTTATCGGCGCGGTCAACAGGGTCGGTCGCGGCAGACAACCCTGTGTGTCGCCACAGCACCCGCTCAGAAGTCGAGGAGGACTTCGGCGCGGCGGTTTTGCGAGCGGCCTCCGGGGTTGTCGGAGCCGTCGGGCAGGAAGTTTGGCTTGCGCGGTTTGGCCGCCCCGAAGGCCTCGGTGATGACCTGGGCGGGTTTCACCCCCATGTCGAGGAGGGTGCGGCGGATCGATTCGGCGCGCTGGTCGCTCAGGGCGATATTGTAATCGTCGCTCCCGAGGGCGTCGGCGTGCCCGTTGATACGAACGGTCCGTTCGCTTCCCTGTTTGAGAATGTCGGCGACGATCTCGAGCTGGCGCGTTGTTCGCGGGGTGAGTCCGGCGTCGTCGAATTCAAAATAGAGGACGAGGGAATCCCCTCCGGCGGGGTCATCCACGATGGGGCTGTAGGCGATGTTGCCGCCACCGGCTTTTTCCGAGAGAGCCGAGAGCACTTTGGAAAAGGTCAGTCCGTTCACTTTCCAGGCACTGCCGACCTGCCCCAGTTCGAGGGCGAACTCCGAATCCGTCTTGCCGGAATCGACCCGCGTCAGCACCCAGGTGATGTCATCGCGGGAGAGGGTCACGACGAGGGGACGATCCTCTTTGAGAACAAATTTCCCTTCTTCGATCGCGATCATCAGCGCCGCGACCCGTTCGTCGGTCACGGTCGGGTCGGCGAGCTCCCGTGCGATGTTGAAATCGCGTTGGATGACCGCTTTGGCAAAGGCATGGGCGACGGTGAGGGCATCGGATTGCTGTTCCGGGGTCATCGTCACCGCTTTTTTGTCCGGTTCCACCGGATCGGTCGGATTGCTGTTATCGATGTTCGTGGGGGTCACTTCCACCGGCAGGCTGATCTTGGCGATGTCGAAGCCACCCTCTTTCGCCGGGGCAAGGTCCGCGTAGATCTGGCGCGGAGCGGTGGTGGAAGTGGCGGTGGAGGGGACAAAGTTGAGTGACCACCGGCCACCCTCGGCCGACTTGGAGATCTCGGTGTAGGGTTTGGTCGCGTCGAGTTTCAGGCCGGGATTTTCGATGATGGCCTTGATCTCAGCGCGGATTTCGTCCGCAACCGCCTCCGGCCCGGTTGCGGCGAGGAAAGCGTCAAAGTTTCTTTCCCCGATCTTCGCGGTGAGGGCGGTCATGGCCGCGTCGGGAGAGGGAAAAATCCCCGTGGTGGCGGGAGCGGTTGCTTTTTTCTCCGTCGATGTGGACTTCTCCGTCGTCGCGGACGGAGTGGCGGGGGCGCTTTCCGCAGGTTTTGCCCCGGCTGCCGCTGCGGACTTTTCTTCCGCTTTCGGAGCGCTCACCGACTCGTCCGGCGGCAAAGAGGCGAGCGGGGTCTCGCTCGGGTCTTTCCCGCATTTGGTGAGGGTGAGGAAAGAGAGAACCGACGCGATGGCAATGATTCCAAAAAAAATGAGCGCGGTCGGCTTGTTCATGACGGGTACGGAACTTCTCGGGGAAAAGAACCTTAATCTAGCAGAACGTCCGCCATCCGAAACTGAAAACTCAGGATTTCCGCGCGCCGGATCGTCGAAAAATCACGCGTCGCGGAGGTCCTCGAGAATCGTTTCGGTTCGGCTCATCCGTTCGCTACGATCCCGCAGATCGCGAATCGTCAGGGCGGGGTATTCGGATCCGACGACGACGGCAAAACGCGCTCCCGACTGCTCCGCCGCCTGGAACTGCTTCGGCACTTTTGTCGCGGTGAGCGGAGTCAGGGTACGGACGCCGGCGAGTCGCAGGGTCTGGGTCAGGGCGACGGCTTCGCCGCGTTTTCCGGGATCGGCGAGGACGATATAGACATCGACGGATTGTCCCTCCCGCACCGCCGTCTCCAGAAGGGCGCGAGGCGCGGGGGTCTCCCGAATGAGGTCGGTGATCACCATGTCGCCCATGGCGAAACCGCACGCGGGCATCGGCACACCGCCGATGAGTTGAAGGAGCTGATCGTAGCGACCACCCCCGGCGACGGCCCGCATTCCTTTTCCGTGGTCGAAGATTTCAAAGACCGGACCGGTGTAGTAGGCGAGACCGCGCACGATTCCGAGATCGACTTCCACGAAATCTCCCATCCCGCGTGAATCGAGGTCGGAGAGGATCTTGCGGATGGACGCCGAAGCTTCCGCTCCCGAGGCGATGAAATCGCGGACCAATCCGAGGCTCAGCCCGAGTCCGTCGAGCTGTTCGGAAACTTTTTCCTCCGCAGTGCGCTCCATCTTGTCGATGATCTGGAGGAAATCCGTGATCCCTTCTTCCCCGACCCCGTGGTTTCTCGCGAAATCGATCCAGGCGTTGCGGTCGCTCACCCGGATGCGGAAGTCGGCCTCGGTGAATCCCAGGGCCCGCATCAGGTCGATGGAGAGGGCGATCAGCTCGGCGTCGGCGAGGACGGAATCCTCCCCGAGAATGTCGCAATTGAACTGGTAGAATTCCCGTCCCCGCCCCTTCTGGTGTTTTTCGTAGCGGAAAAACTGTCCGATCGAGAACCAGCGCAGCGGTTTGCTGAAGTCGCGTTGGCGGGCCGCCACCATCCGCGCGAGCGTGGGGGTGAGTTCGGGGCGCATCGAGACATCCCGTTCGCCCTTGTCCTGGAAGCAGAAAAGCTGGTTGACGATCTCGGCTCCGCTCTTGCGCTGATAGAGCGCGGTCGGCTCGAGGACGGGGCCTTCGTACTCCACGAAGCCGTAGCGCCGCGCCACGTTCCGCCAGGTCTCGAAGACGTGGTTCCTCGCCGCGCATTCATCGGGGAAAAAATCGCGGAAGCCGGGCAGGGTTTGGAATCGTTGGGCCATGGGGAAGGAAAGCTGTGACAGGGGAAAAGGGCAACACCGGAGGGCTGGAAAATGGAAATACCGGAACACCGGGAATCCGATCACGCGAGCGATCACCCGAAGACGATGGTGCGGTTGGCATGCACCAGGGTGCGCCGGTTCAGATGCAGCCAGACCGCGCGGCTGAGGACGCTTTGCTCCAGCGCACGGCCCTTGCGGATAAAGTCCTGGACCGCGTCACTGTGCGAGACTGCGGTGACCCCTTGGGCGATGATGGGACCCTCGTCGAGATCCTCGGTGACGTAGTGGCTCGTCGCTCCGACCAGTTTGACCCCGCGCCGATGGGCCGAATGGTAGGGCCTCGCCCCCGGGAAGGCGGGGAGGAAAGAGTGGTGGATGTTGATGATGCGATGGGGAAAGGCGGCGATCATGCGAGCGCTCAGGATCTGCATGTAGCGCGCCAGGACCAACAACTCGACGCGGTGCTCGCGCAAGAGGGCGATCTCCGCCTTCTCCTGCGATGCTTTGGTCTCCGGGGAGATGGGGAAATAATGAAAAGGAATGTCAAAGCGGTCCGCGACAGCCCGCAAGTCTTCGCGATTGCTCACGATGAGGGGGATGTCCATGGCAATCTCCCCGCTTTCATGACGCGAGAGAAGGTCGTAGAAACAATGGTTTTCCTTGGTCACAAAAAGGGCCGCCCGCGGGACAATATCCGAGAAATGCAGCGACCATTTCATCGAAAACCGCTTCATGAGTGGTTCGAGGGCGGAAAAAAGATCCTCGCGCCTCAGGGCAAAACCTACGATTTCCCACTCAACCCGCATGAAAAAGACACCCTCCTCCTGATCGACGTGCTGATCGACGTCCACGATGTTTCCCCGGTGTTCGAAGAGAAAGGTGGAAACGGCCGCGATGATGCCCGCTCGGTCGGGGCAGGAACTCAGCAAAATCGCCGTCGGGGAATCTTTTGAAAGCGCGCTCAAGGTCCGCCGTAAAAAGGAAAAATGCTCGAGGGGGGAATCGAACCCCCACGGGTTGCCCCACAGGATCCTTAATCCTGCGCGTCTACCAATTCCGCCACCCGAGCGTCACCCGGCTCCGGAGGGGTCCGGAGCGAGGGTCGCATTGATAGTTTGGAATTCCCGCTTTCGCAAGCGCTTTGTGTCGAAAGTGGAAGAATTTCTCCGCTTCCTCTCACACCCAGAGATTGCGATCGAGGGTGCGGTACTGGATCGCCTCCAACACATGAACTTCACGTATCTCCCGACTTCCTTCGAGATCGGCGAGGGTGCGAGAGACTTTGAGGATGCGGTCGTAGGCCCGGGCGCTGAAATTCAGCGAATCCATCGCCTGCTCCAGGGTGCGCTCGCTCTGCCGGTCGAGCGGGCAGAATCGGGTCACGAGGCGGGTGCCCATGTCGGCGTTGCAGAGCACTCCCGGGTGGGAAATAAAACGGGCGAGCTGGACCCGGCGCGCTTCCTCGACCCGCTCGCGGATGACAGCGGACGGTTCGCCCCCGCTCTCCGCCCGCAGCTCCCGGTACTCCACCGCCGGGACATCGACGTGGAGATCGATGCGGTCGAGGAGGGGACCGCTGATGCGCTGCCGGTATTTCTCGATCTGGTTCGGCGAACAGCGGCACTCCCTCGTCGGATCGCCAAGGTACCCGCAGGGACACGGGTTCATCGCCGCAACGAGACTGAAGCGGCTCGGAAAGGTGAACTTCCCGGCCGCCCGCGAGATCGTGACCTGCCCGTCCTCAAGCGGTTGCCGCAGCACCTCGAGAGTGGAGCGGCGGAACTCGGGCAGCTCGTCGAGAAAAAGAATTCCGTTGTGGGCCAGGCTCACTTCGCCCGGCGAGGGGTGGCTGCTCCCACCGAGCAGGCCCACGTCCGAAATTGTATGGTGTGGCGAACGAAAGGGCCGCGTCGCGAGAAAACTGCTCTTGGTGTCGATCTGTCCGGCGACGCTGTGGATTTTTGTCGTCTCGATTGCCTCCTCCTCGGTCATTGCCGGGAGGATCGTGGCGAGGCGTTTGGCGAGCATGGATTTCCCGGTTCCGGGACTCCCCAGCATCAGCATGTTGTGGCCGCCGGCCATGGCGACCTCCAGCGCCCGCTTGGCGTGGCCCTGCCCTTTCACTTCGTTGAAATCGATCGTGTAGGTCTGCCGCGAGCGGAAAAAGGCGTCCCGGTCGAGCCGCTCGGGCCGGATCCCGCTTTCTCCCGCGAGCAAGGCATAGGCGTCGCGCAGGGTGTCGATCCCGTAGACGTAAATCCCCTCGACGATGCTGGCTTCGACGGCGTTTTCCCGAGGAACAAAGATCGCCTTCAATCCCTCCTTTTTCGCCGCGAGGGTCAGGGGAAGGATGCCCTTGATCGGACGCACCCGCCCATCCAGCGCGAGTTCGCCGAC
>CAYLJC010000233.1:0-5295 GCA_964383345.1 uncultured Akkermansia sp.
CGGAACGCCGCCGGGACGGGCCGCAGCCAGTCGCAGCAGGAAGGGGATGAGAAATACGGGCCAGTCCCGTCGGTGACGGGGAATCCGCCAAAGACCGGTCTTGAAAAGAGCCCGCGTGTGAAGGAACGTTCGCCAATGAACACTCTCCGGTACTTCTTACTCCTTGCGGGACTGGCCGCGCTGTCGGTGTGGTCGGTCGATTCGCACGCCGAGGACCCGGAGGAGGAGGCCGACTCGGGATTCAAGGAGATCGAACTGTTCACCGAGGTGCTGGAGACGATCCGCCAGGGCTACGTCGATTCCGACAAGGTCACCTACGAGAAACTGATCAACAGTGCTCTGGAGGGCATGCTCGCCGACCTCGATCCCCACTGCCAATTCATGCAGCCGAAGGTCTTCGAGCAACTCAAGCGCCACACCGACAGCACCTACGAGGGCATCGGCGTGACCATCTCGACGAAGAACGACGTCCTCACCATCGTGACCGCTCGTGAAGACGGTCCCGCCGCCCGCGCCGGCATCCTCCCGGGCGACCAGATTCTCAAAATCAACAAGCAACTCACCGAAGACCTCGGCATCGCCCAGGCGGTCAACATGCTCAAGGGCAAACCGGGCGAACCGCTCCTCCTCACGATCCGGCGGCCCGCCACCCAGAAGCTGCACGAGTTCGAGATGAAGCGCGAGATCATCAAACAATCTTCGGTAAAAGACGCCCGCATCCTCGATCCGAAGCTCACCGCACCCTATCGCATGGGCTACGCCCGCATCCTCCAGTTCAGCGAACCGACCGCGGTGGAACTCGCCGACGCCCTCGACAAGCTCGAACAGGAGGGGATGGACGCCTTCGTTCTCGACATGCGGAACAATCCCGGCGGACTCCTCAACAGCGCCATCGACGTCTGCGGCGAATTTGTCAAAGCCGGGACCGTCGTCCTGACCACCGAAGGCAAACCCGGTTCCGGCGAGATCAAGATCTACCGGACCAACGCCGAGGCCAAGCGCCGCGACCGCGATTACCCCCTCGCGATCCTCGTGAACCACTCCTCCGCGAGCGGGGCCGAAGTGGTCTCGGGAGCGCTTCAGGACCTGAAGCGCTGCATCGTCGTGGGCGAGACCACCTTCGGAAAAGGCTCGGTCCAGTCCATCATCCCGATCGGCGAGGGCAAGGCCATCCGCATGACCACCGCGAAATACTACACCCCGAGCCATCGCACCATTCACGAAAACGGGGTCATCCCGAACATTGTCGCCCCCCTCACCCCCGCGCAGGAACAAGCCCTCGCGAAATGGTTCGGCAAAGACACCCTCCCGCCCGACGAGCGGAAAAAGCTCGAGAATTTCAGCGATCCGCAACTGACCCGCGCCGTCGATGCGATGAAGGGTGCTCTCGTGTATTCCACGATTCGCGGCGGAGGGACGCCCGCTTCAGCAGCCACCGCCCCGGAGCGGAAAACCGCGGAAGCCGGCCCGGCGGAAGAGCGGATGTCGGAGAAATCCGGAGAAGAGAAAGCCGCACCCGGGGCGAGCCCGGACGCCAAACCCGCCCCCGAAACAAAGACGGAAAGCAAACCCGACGAGGAAGACAAACCCGCTCCTGCGGCCGCTCCGTCCACGCCGGACACTTCCCCCGAGTAGCCGGTCATGGCCGCCGATCTTGTCCTCGCCATCGAGACCTCGTGTGATGAAACCGCCGTTGCCGTTGCGGACGCGGCGGGGCGGCCTCTTGTCAGTCGCATCGCTTCCCAGATTGCGCTGCACGCGCCCTATGGCGGGGTGGTTCCCGAACTGGCCTCGCGCAATCACAGCGCCGATCTGCGCCCCCTCGTGGAAGCGGTGCTGACCGAGGCGGGGGTGGCGATGTCGGACATCGGCCTCGTCGCCGCCACCTCGGGGCCGGGCCTGGCCAGTTCGCTGCTCGTCGGCGACACGACCGCGAAGGCACTCGCGGCAGGGCTGGGCGTGCCTTTTTATTCCATCAACCACATGGAGGGCCACCTGCTTTCCCCCTTTATCGAGGGCGGCGAAGTGGAGGACCATGTCGCCCTGATCGTCAGCGGAGGGCACACTCTTCTCATCGCCGTCGAGGGGGTGGGGCGCTACCGGCTGCTCGGCTCGACCAGGGACGACGCCGCCGGCGAGGCCTTCGACAAAGTCGGCAAAATGCTGGGCCTGCCGTATCCGGGTGGCCCGGCCATCGCCGCCCTCGCGGCCTCGGGTCGGACCGATGCCTTTGATTTCCCGCGCAGCATGATCCACAGCGGTGATCTCCACTTCAGTTTCAGCGGACTCAAAACCTCGGCGCTCCATCTCAAGGCGCGGCTTGCCGACCCGCCGCGGGAAGAGGAACTGGCCGATTTTTGCGCCTCGTTTCAGGAAGCCGTCGTCGACGTCCTCGTGGCCAAGCTCCTCACCGCCGCCGCCGATACGGGGGCGAGTCTGCTCTCCGTGAGCGGGGGGGTCAGTGGCAACCGGCGACTCCGCGAGCGCCTCGAGGCCGCCGCCGCCCGCGCCGGGCTTCGGCTCTCTCTCGCCGCTCCCGCCCACGCCACCGACAACGCCGCGATGATCGCCTTTGCCGCGGCAGCGCGCCGCCGGGCCGGAATCCCCCCTTCGTCGCTCCACGCGGACATCGATCCGAACCTCAGGCTCGCCTGAGTCAAGCGGCGGATATTGGTTGGGGCGAAGGATTGCGTGACAAAACGCGAATGACTAGTGTAGCGTGATTACCCCCTTCCCGCTGTGTCCGCGCCGCGACTTGTCCGACCTTTGCCTCCTTGTCTCCGATTCGATACCCACCCTCAAACCAGTTATCTATGAGTGAAGAAAAAAAGAACCAGAATAGCGAAGTCACACGCCGCCGCTTTGTCGGCGCGGCGGCCACCGTCGGCGCGGCGGCAACGATGCTTCCGGTGGAATCCTGCGCTCAGGTGGTCGGCAGCGATGCCGTCAAGATCGGCCTGATCGGTCTCGGCGGGCGCGGTTCCGGTGCGATCATCCAGGACCTCACCGCCAACGACAGCGCTCGTCTCGTGGCCGTGGCCGATGCCTTTCAGGACAAGATCGACGGGACCGGTCCCCGCGCGGCGGGTCTCCCGAGAGTCCAGGCGCAACTGGAGAAGCTCGGAAAGAGCAAGCAGATCGACCTTCCCAAGAGCCGCCAGTACGCCGGATTCGACGCCTACAAGGGGGTCATCGACGAATGTGATCTCGTCGTCATCGCCACCCCTCCGGGCTTCCGTCCGATCCATTTTGACTACGCGGTGCAGCAGGGCAAACACGTTTTTATGGAAAAGCCCGTCTGCGTCGACGCGTGGGGTTTCAACAAGGTCGTCGAGGCCGCCAAGGTGGCCGATCAAAAGAATCTCAAGGTCGTCGTCGGTCTCCAGCGGCATTATCAGAACGTTTACCTGGAGGCCCGCAAGAAGGTCAAAGAAGACAAACTCATCGGCGACATCGTGAGTGGCCAGGTCTGGTGGAACGGAAGCCGCCCCTGGATCGTGGATCGCCAGCCCGGCTGGACCGAGATGGAGTACCAGATGCGCAACTGGTATCACTTCAACTGGCTCTGCGGCGACCACATCTCCGAGCAGCACATCCACAACATCGACGTGATGAACTGGCTGCTCAGCGAGGATCCCGCGGTCGGGAGCCATCCCGTCATTGCCCAGGGCATGGGGGGACGGGCCGGCACCGAACCCCGCTCCGTCGGCGAGATTTTTGACCATCACTACGTGGAATTCCGTTACGGACCCGAGCACAACAACGCCATTCTCAACAGTCAATGCCGTCACATCAAAGGCACCTGGAGCAAGGTCGCCGAGGAAATCGTCGGCACCGAGGGTGTCCTCCATCTCGGGGCGGGTCGCATCACCGATCTCAAGGGCGAGGTGAAGTGGCAGTACCGCGCCGATCGCTCCGGCGACCCGAACCCCTACCAGGTCGAGCACGACGTCCTGCACAAGGCGATCCAGGAAAACACCCCGCACAACGACGCCTATTACGGCGCCAAAAGTTCCTTCACCTCCGTGCTCGGACGGCTTGCGACTTACAGCGGACAGGAGGTAAAGTGGGACGAAGCGGTCAAATCGAACTTCACGATCATGCCCGACGAGTACGACATGAACGCCGAAGCCCCGGTGAAGCCCGGCCCGGACGGCAATTACGAAATCGCCATCCCCGGCCAGTGGCCCTTGCCGTGGGCCTGATCGCCCGCACCCCCTCGCGGGAAACGAGAGCGGCCTTCCCGGGAGCGGAGGCCGCTTTTTTTGCGTCGGATCGGAGCGAAACGGCCCGCCCCTGAAAACAGAAACCGCTCAGCCCGAAGGCTGAGCGGTTCCGAAACACGAAACACAAACAGACAGTTACCGAGAAAGTAACCGGCCTGATAATAACGAAATATTAAGAAAAGTCAATAATTTAGTTAAAGAAAATTCATTTTCAGGCAAAAAATCCAACATCACTCGCTCCGGCGCATCTTTGGTGTAGATTTGGCCTTCCAGAATCATGAAAAGACGGATCTCTCTCATCAATACCGGTTTTGGCCTCGGGGCTCTCGCCCTCGGCACCGCATTTCTCCAGGTCTCGTGCGCGACGAAACCCGAGGAGCCGTCGGCTCCTGCCAGCATGGCGGTGCGTTATGGGACCGTCACCGATCCCGCCAACGTCCAGGTGAAAGTCAGCCTGAACAACCGCGCGGTCTATGTCCTCGAGGGCACGGAACCCCGCTTTGTCGCCGCGATCGCGATCGGCAAGGCCGACAGCCCCACTCCCACGGGCAGTTTCAAAGCCTTTAACAAACTCCCCAGAAAGCGTTCCAATACCTACGGATTTTTTGTCAAAGGCGACGACATCCGCCCCGGCAAACGCGGCAACATGCCCTCCGGTTACCGTTACGTCGGCTATCCCATGCCCTGGTGGGTTGAGTTCAAATCGGGCTACGGATTCCACGCTGGCGCGGTCTGGCCCGAACCGAGGACCAAGGGATGTCTCCGACTGCACCGCTCCATCGCCAAAGAGTTCTTTGATCTCGTTCGGCCCGGCACGCCCATCCATATCGCCAACAGCCAGCCCGAAGACGCCACCATCGGCAAAAACGTGCCGCGTCCGACCGACTATTCGGTTCCCGACGCCCCTCCCTCCGTCCTCATCACCGACGCGCCCCTCGACCGCAACGATATCCCCTTCTGATCGCGATCCCTTGTGGATTCGAGCATCATGCCGACCCAACAAACCAAGACCAAACGCCGCGTCAACGTCCGCACCCCCGAGGTGATGGACCGGGTCCAGGCGGAGGTC